>JAGQSN010000386.1:8461-8650 GCA_020439555.1 Acidimicrobiales bacterium
TGGCGAGGAACGTCTTGCTCTGGTGATCCGGTGCAGCGTTGACCAGACCGGACGACGCCGCTAGCGCGCAGCGTTCGCCGGCGATGAGCTGGACCGTCACTGCGATCGAGGCCTCACGGAGGCTGTCGATCGACATCACCTCCTCCGGCTCGGTGAGGTCAGGCTCGTGGCCGTACTGGGTGCCGTCCA
>JAGQSN010000387.1 GCA_020439555.1 Acidimicrobiales bacterium
CGGTCGTACCACTGGCTGCCGGGCACGTGGTACTTCATCGACGTGGTGCCCTTGATGCGTCGGTCCTCCGGGACGACCGCGAGGTGTGCACGTCGAGTCGAGTCGGCCGGCTCGACGCCGTGGCCGGCACGCGCCCGCACCGTCTCCAGGAAGCGATGCACGGCTCCGGCCGAGTAGATCGTCCGTGGAGAGTCGAACACCTCGAAGGCGTGCTGGGCACCGGGCAGTTCTGCGTACGCGACCGGCTCCTTCGACACCTCGCGAAGCATGCTCACGAAGGACCGGGCCTGTTCGACGGGCACCAACGAGTCGTTGGTGCCGTGCAGCACGAAGAACGGTGGGGCGTCGGCGTTGACCCAGGACATGGTGCTGGCGTGGTCCCATAGTTGCGGCGCCTGCGCCGGGGTGGACTTCAGCACGAAGTCGGCCAGGACCTGCTCCATGTCGTCTCGTCCGGTGCCGTCACGGTTCAGGAAGTCGTAGACGCCATAGAACGGCACTGCCGCGACCACCGAGGTGTCCTTGTCCTCGAACCCAGGTTGGAACTCGGGTTCGTTCGGGGTGAGCGCGGCGAGCGAGCACAGATGGCCACCGGCAGAGCCGCCGGTTATCGCGACGAAGTCGGGATCGCCTCCGTAGTCCGCGATGTTGTCCTTGATCCAGGCGAGGGCACGCTTCACGTCGACGATGTGGTCCGGCCATGTCGCACGCGGGCTCAGTCGGTAGTTGATCGAGACGCACACCCAGCCGCAGTCGACCAGGTGGGCCATCAGCGGCATCGCCTGCTGGTCCTTGTTCCCGATGATCCATCCTCCGCCGTGGACCTGGAGGAGCACCGGGGCCTTTGCGTCGGTCGGGAGATCAGGTCGGGACCAGATGTCGAGTTGGTTGCGACGGCCGGCATCCCCGTAGCTGAGAGCAGGGCCGTTCACGTAACGCCGCTTCCACTGCGTGAGAGGACCCTTCGCGACCCGCTTCCGGGTGACGTTCGGCTCTACCAGCCGTGCGCCCTCGAAGTCCTCGCCGAACGCATCCGTGAGGGCGGCGTCGAGGATCCGGTCCTGGGACATCGCCTCCTTCCAGATGCGGGCGAGGGCCACCCAGGACGCGGCATTGATCCCGAGCGCGGCGATCCCGGCCGGCGTGCGCAGGGCCCCGCGACGAGCCCAGGCAACCGTCGACAGGGCCTGCCAGCCGATGGCGTGGAGCGGCATCTCCGAGGTCAACCATCCGCTGAAGAAGGAGGGGATGCTGACCCCGCCCTGACGCGCTATCGGCGTGCGGGCGTTGGCGGTGTTGAGCGCACCGAGCGCGGATGCGGCGAGGAACTGCCTCCCGGCCCGTCGGTTCTCCGCGGAGGAGCGAGGGGCCGGACGGTTGCGTCGCGGGTTCTTGGAACTGGCCATCGGCTCAGTTTGCCGCGGTGACGTCCCCGCCCGCGGGCCGTCGGTCCTCGACCAGGCGAAGACCGCTCGGAGCGATCGACGCCTCGGGGTCCGAAAGTTCGACGGTGAACTCGGTCCGGTGCGCCGGGAAGACGTACTCGCTCAAGAGGAGGGCCGTCGTGGCTTCATCGAAGGTGACACGCCGACAGACGAGCACCGGCGAACCGACGGGAACGTTCAACAACGAGGCGTCATCGACCCCTGCGGCGTCGGCACCGATCGTCTGGGTAGCGCTGACGAGGCGTATGCCGAGACCTGCGAGGGCGTCGTAGAAGGAAGCTCTCTCGACCTGGTCCCGGCTCAGGACCGAGCCGATCGTC
This sequence comes from Acidimicrobiales bacterium, assembly GCA_020439555.1. Taxonomy (GTDB): domain Bacteria; phylum Actinomycetota; class Acidimicrobiia; order Acidimicrobiales; family Iamiaceae; genus Aquihabitans. Next base: position 1,766 of record JAGQSN010000387.1, read on the forward strand.
TCGGGGCACCAGACCGTCACCCGGGCGAACGGTTGGCCGTCGGCCAGGTTGAGACGGCGCACCTCCAGCACGCGCCCGACCCCGAGGACGTCTCGCACGGCACCGGGGGCGTCGACGAACGCGAAGTCGAGCACCTTGCGCGCCGAACGGCGACCTTCGGACTCCAACTGCGCCTCGATCGTGGCCAGATGCGCCAGGGGTTGCTGGACCGTCTCGGCCGCCACGAACCAACCGAAACCCTGTCTCGACCCGACCAGACCGTCGCCACGTAGTTCTTCGAGTGCCTTGCGGATCGTCACTCGGGAGGCGTTGTACGCTCCCGACAGTGCCGCCTCCGACGGCAACAGACCTCCGGCACGGAACTCTCCGTCGTCGATCCGATCCCGAAGGTCGGCCGCGATCTCCCTGTACCGGATGGTGCGCACTTGTCTCATAGTTGTATGCTTCTGGTTGCAGCGCAACCCGCTACGCGAATTCGAACCGACTCCCGCCGAGGTGATCCCCATGGCCGTTTCCGCCACGACCCCAATCGAGCTGGTCGAGAAGGTGTACGCCAAGCTTCCCGACCGAGTCGCCCTTGGCCGTGAACGACTCGGCAAGGCGCTGACGCTGACCGAGAAGATCCTCCTCAACCACCTCCGAGACCCACAGGACGGCGGCCTCGACCGCGGCGTCAGCTACACGGACTTCGACCCGGACCGCATCGCCATGCAGGACGCCACCGCCCAGATGGC
>JAGQSN010000388.1:0-2714 GCA_020439555.1 Acidimicrobiales bacterium
ACTTCCTCACCACCGAGCCGATCGGCTTTGCATCGTTCGAAGGCTTCGACGGCACCGTGGCCGAGCTCCTCGACACCATGTTCGACCCGAGCGTCACCTACGAGGACCTGATCTGGATCCGAGACCGGTGGCCCGGCCCGGTCGTCGTGAAGGGCGTCCAACGCCTCGAAGACGCGATCCGGTGCGCCGACCTCGGCGCCGACGGCGTCCTCCTGTCGAACCACGGCGGTCGTCAGCTCGACCGGGCTCCGGTGCCGTTCGATCTCCTGCCGATGGTGCGAGAGCAGCTCCCTCCCGAGGTCGAGGTCTGGATCGACACGGGGATCATGTCGGGAGCCGACGTCGTCGCCGCCCTCGCGCGGGGAGCGGACTTCGTGCTCGTCGGCCGTGCCTACCTCTACGGGCTGATGGCCGGAGGGCGCCGTGGGGTCGACCGGGCGATCGAAATTCTGACCGAGGAGATCGTCCGCACGATGAAGCTCCTCGGCGTCCGGTCGGTCGACGAACTGGAACCGGCGCACGTCCGGAGGTTGGATCGTTGAACCTGCTGGAGCTGGTCGTCCTCGTGCTCGGGGCGGTGCTCATCGTGGCGTGCGCGGCGTTCGTCGTCGGTGCCTTCGTGCCCCGCATCCCCCACGTCGGGGCTTGGGGGTCCCTGCTCTGGCCCACGGCCCCCGGGGCGATGACGATCGTCCTGTCGGTGGCGTTGGCGATCGAGATCCTCGCTCTGACGATGACCGGCAGCCGAACTGCGCTCGCGTTCGTCGCCCTGGGAACGCTGACGCTCTGTGGTTCGCTCGTGATCCTCGGCGCCCAGATCGTCGCCGCGACGCGGGCCGGCGTCCCGATCGGGCCCGGGACGCTCGTGGCGATCGGGTTGGGGCCGAAGTCGAAGCCCGACGACGAGGTGACCTACGCCTCCGATCCCGACGGCGGGCCGTTGCGGATGGTCGTCTACCGGCCCCGCGGGGCGGAACGCGAGGAAGCCGCGCCGATCGTCGTCTACGTCCACGGGGGCGGCTGGTACCAGGGCGCTCCCGACGAGAACCCGGCCATGCTGCGGTGGTTCGCTGATGAGGGCTACCTCGTGTTCGCGCCCGCCTACAGCCTCGCCACCGACGAGCGCCCCACCTGGGACGTCGCCACGTCGCAGATCACCTGTGCGCTGGCGTGGATCGGCGAACACGCCGCCGAGTTCGGTGGGGACCCGGACCGCATCGCGGTCTGGGGCGCATCGGCCGGAGGGAACCTCTCCCTCACGTCGACGTTCGCTACCGCCGCCGGGCGTTCCGTGTCACCGTGCTCGACGGCGATGCCTCGCATCGCTGCTGCGGCGGGCGAGGTGCCAGCGGTCGACCCGGCGTGGGTCCACGACAACCCCGACCGGGTCTGGGGCCCGAGGACCCGCGAGATGGTGGAGCGCTACATCGGCGGCGACACCGCAGTCCACCCCGAGCGCCTCGCAGCCGTCCAGGTCGCCACCTACCTCTCGACAGCAGCCCCGCCGACGCTCCTCAGCGCCAGCCGAGGGGACCACCTCGTACCGGTCGGGGGCATCGAGCAGTTCGTCGACGACGCTCGTGCCGCCGGTGCCGACGTCGACGTGGTGTACCGACGCTTCGGTGACCACCTCGTCGCCGCGATCTACGGCGGGCTGGCGAGCCAGAAGATGTTGCGCCAGTTCCGCGACCACTTCCGCCGTCACGGAGTCTGAGACCCAACCGTTTCGGCAACGGGTGTCAGCGACGGGCCTCGGGCCTGTTCCTACGACGGGTGATTCGACCCCTCACGCCCGCGTTGTGCACGGCCCAGCGGATCCATGCTTCGGCGCGATCAACGGTCTCGATCGCTTCGTCCGGCAATGCGACGGTCACGGTGAACCGTTCCTCGTCGCCGACGACCCGGGCGTGCGCCTCGGCCTCGCTGGAGAGCAGTCGAGCGACGGCGAGGAGCGGGTTCGCAAGGTGGATGCCCTCCACGTACACATCCATCGAGAGCAGGCCCGTGGGTGCACCGACGCTGGTCGAAGGCCGGTCCGGCGTCGGATCGAGATGAGAGACGGGCGTCGACAGTGGCATCGGATACCTCCCCATGAGAACGCGCTTGTATCTCGGATGATGATAGGTATCATGTCAACCGTCCAGATCAAACTTCTCCAGTCAGGAGGACTTCCCATGCTGATGCGAACCGACCCGATGACCGAGCTGTTCGGCCTGCCTCGAGCCACGGAGCCGTCCCTGGCTGCGCTGAACGCCTATCGCCACGGCGACGTCATCACCGTGGAGTTCGATCTGCCGGGCGTCGACGCGTCCACCATCGATCTCCAGATCGAGCGCGGTGAACTTCGCCTACAGGCCAAGCGCACCACCGACGCCCCCGACGGGGCCAGGTTCCTGGTGCGCGAGCGGAGCGACGCCACGGTGACCCGCCGCCTCATGCTGGGCGACGTGCTCGACGTGGAACACGTCGACGCCACCTACCGCGACGGCGTGCTGACGTTGCGCATCCCGCTGCACGAGACGGCCAAGCCCCGTCGGATCACCGTGAAGAGCGACGAGTCCCTGGAGGCCGGAGCCAAGGTGCCCATCGAATCGACCGCCACGTGACCCCATCCGCCGAGAAGGAGAGGAGACGAGGAGGGGGCGGCCGCTCGGCCGCCCCCTCGGCGCGCTCGTGGCGCGATCGTCTCGACGACCCCGACGAACCGCTCTTCA
>JAGQSN010000388.1:2796-3042 GCA_020439555.1 Acidimicrobiales bacterium
TCCGGCAACCAACGCCGCTACTCCCGCACCGACCTCGAACGACTCAGCGACGCCGCCAACCTCGCCCGCCAGGGCCACAACACCCAATCCATCGCCACCATCCTCGACCTCACCGCCCGCCTCGACCAGACGTAGCAGGGCAGCCTCGCCTCAGTCCTGGTGCTCGTCACCGCCGACGCTTCGCCCCCGTGATCCGCTCACGAGTCCAACTGGTCCGAAATGGCCGGACACAATCTGGACACAAAT
>JAGQSN010000040.1 GCA_020439555.1 Acidimicrobiales bacterium
TGCTCGACCTCGTCGGCCTCGACACGTCGCTGTCGATCCTCGAAGCGCTGTACGCCGAGTTCGCGGATCCGAACTACGCCCCGGTCCCGGCCCTTCGCCGCATGGTCGCCGCCGGTCACCTGGGCCGGAAGTCCGGTCTCGGCTTCTACGACTACCGCAAGTAGTCCGACCGCGGACCGCAGCCGTTCGACGGGCCCCGGCGACGAGCCGGGGCCCTGTCGCGTCCGGGCACGGTGTCGGTGAGCGGTCCCCGAGCAGAGCGGGCGATCAGGTGGGAAGCTGCCCCCGCCATGCCCTCCGGCGTCTCCCTCCCCGTACCGCCGATCGAGCCCCCACCGAGTCGGTGGCAGCTCCCTCCGGCGTCGCGCGCGGATGAGGACGGTGTCGTCGGCCTCGGGGCCGACCTGGAACCGGGCACGTTGCTCGAGGCGTATCGGGGCGGGTTGTTTCCGATGCCGTTGCGCAAGCGGGTCATCGCGTGGTGGTCGCCGGACCCCAGGGGCATCATCCCCGTCGACGGGCTGGTCGTGAGCCGTTCGCTGCGCAAGGCCTGCGCACGGTTCGTGATCGAGGTCGACACCGCGTTCGACGAGGTGATCGAGGCGTGCGCCGACCCGTCGCGCCCGCACGGCTGGATCAGCGACTCCATATGCGACGCGTACCGGCGACTGCACAGGCTCGGCTGGGCGCACAGCGTCGAGGCGTGGACTCCGCAGGGTGAACTGGCGGGTGGACTGTACGGGGTTGCGATCGGTGGGCTGTTCGCCGGGGAGTCGATGTTCCACCGCCGGACCGACGCGTCGAAGGTGGCGTTGGTGGGTCTCGTCGAACGTCTCCAGAAGGCCGGCGCCTCGTTGTTGGACGTCCAGTGGACGACCGATCACCTGCGCAGCCTCGGCGCGGTCGACGTGACGCGCTCCCAGTACCTGGGGATGCTCGCCGACGCCGTCTCGCGAACGGACGTCATGGCGTTCGCCTGACGGTCGGTCAGGTCGCGGGCGGTGCCTCTGAACCTTCGGCCGAAGCGTCCGCACCGTCCGCCGGGGGTACCGAGGCCTGGGGCTGTTGGGTCAGCGGCCCGGTGGCCGGGTCGCCGATGGCCTGACGGATACGCCCGACCACGTCGGGCGGCACGTTCGCGTAGACGAGCCGGGCACCGGAGAAGCGCTCCAACTCGGCGATCGCGGCCGGCACGTCGATCTCTCCGAACAGGAGAACGACAGTCGTCGTGTTCGGTTGGACCGCTTCGCGGAACCAGTCGACCCAGTCGTCGGGCAGTCCGAGATCCATGACCTTGGCGGCGACGGCTCCGGCGCCCGCGCCGATCACAACGCCGGCCGCCCAGCCGATGGGGCCACCGAGCAGCAGGCCGAAGAGTCCCGCCCACATCCCGCCCGAAAGGGCGCTCTGACCGGGCGACGGGTCGATGGACTCGACGACATGGGTGCGGCCATTGTCCTCCTTGACGATGGTGACCACGTCGAGAAGTTCGAGGTCGTTCTTGGTCACCATCCCCATCGCCGCGATCTGGAACTCCTTCGCCCGGAACGGGTCGTCGAAGGACAGGCCGACGATCGTGCTCGCCTCTGTCTGCGTTGCGGCCCCGACGTCGTCGGACGCCGCGGTCGTATCGGGATCGTTCTCCATGGGTCCAGCATGGCGCACCGGCTTCGGAGACGCACCGCACCCGAGGACGTTCCATCGCCCAATATGTCGGGCGTGACCGGTCCCAACTCCTCCCCGGATAGACCCGCCGCGACCACCGACGCCGCGGGGATGCTGACCCACTACCGGGGTCCGTTCGCCGACGGCCCCAAGCCGGAGGCGCTGCTCATCGACGCACCACGGCTCGACCGGTTCGGGTTGGCCGAGCTCCGGCGGATGATGGTGATCGGCTTCGTGCTCGTCGCCGCGGTGGTGCGGGCCGTCGCCGGATGGGTGTTGAGACGGCGAGGTCGTTCGCTGGCGACCGCAGTTTCGGAAGGTGTGGTCGACGGTTTCGAACAGCTCGGACCGACGTTCGTGAAGCTCGGCCAACTCATCGCGTCGTCACCCGGCCTGTTCCCGACGGCGCTCGCCGACGCGGCGCTCCGCACGCTCGACGAGGTTCCGCCGTTCGACCCGGCGACGGTCCGGAGGATGGTCGCGGCGGAACTCGGTCGCCCGCCCGGTCAGGTGTTCCGCTCGTTCGACGACCGGCCGCTGTCCGCTGCGTCGATCGCGCAGGTCCACGCGGTGGTGCTGCCCGATGGCCGCGACGCGGTGATCAAGCTGCAACGGCCGGACATCGCGCACCGCATGAACACGGACCTGCGGATCCAGTACTTCCTGGCGTCGAAGCTGCTCAACCGCTTCGAGGCAGCCCAGCGGGCCAACGTCACCGGAATGGTCGAGGACCTCCACGAGGTGACGAACCAGGAGCTCAACGCAGTGCTGGAAGCACACCGCCAGACCCGGTTCCGGGACCACATCGGCGACTACGGCGACAACACCCACATCACCGCGCCCGAGGTGTACTGGGACTACTGCACTCCGCACATGATCTGCATGGAACGGATGTCGGGCGTCCCGATGGACCAGTTCGACGAGCTGGCTCGCCGCAACATCGACGGGGAGCTCGTTCTGCGTCGAGGCATCAAGGTCTGGATCGAGGCGGCGCTGGTGCACGGCCCGTTCCACGGTGACGTGCACGCCGGGAACCTGTGGGTGCTCGACGACGGCCGGGCCACCTATCTCGACTTCGGGATCATGGGCGAACTGCCCGACGAGTGGAAGCACGCCCTCGGCGAGATCATGTACACGGCAATGATCGACCAGGACTACCGGCGGGTCGTGCGTGCCTACCAGAGCGTCGGGGTGATGCCCGCCGACGTCGATCCCGAGGTCGCCGGTCCGGCGATCGCGATGGTGATGGAACCGATGCTGTCGCGCAGTCTCGGTCAGACCAGCCTCGGCGAGGCGCTCAAGTCGAACCTGGAACTGGCGGAACAGTTCGGTGCCCGCACCCCGCGGGAACTGCTGCTCGTCGCCAAGCAGCTCCTCTACTTCGAGCGCTACGCGACGACCCTCGCCCCCGACTACGTGATGGCCCGCGACCTCTACCTGCTGCGCAACGTGTTCCCCGAAGCGGTCGAACGGGTGTGCGAGGAGAAGGGCATCACCCTCCCCGACTGAGCGCTCGTCGGCTGCGCGGCGAACCGCTGGGTAGGTTCCGGTGCGATGGCCACCTCCACCGACTGGAACCCCGTCCTGCGAGGCGAGTTCTCCAAGCCGTACTGGAAAGACCTGCGGCGCTTCGTGGCCGACGAACGTTCCCGCCACACCGTCTACCCATCACCCGACGAGGAGTTCGCTGCGCTTCACCGCACGCCGTACGCGGACGTGAAGGCGGTCATCCTCGGCCAGGACCCCTACCACGGGCGCGGTCAGGCGCACGGACTGTGCTTCTCGGTACGTCCCGGCGTCCAGGTGCCGCCGTCGCTGCGGAACATTTTCACCGAGCTCCACGACGACCTCGGTGTCGAACCACCGAACCACGGATGTCTCGATGCCTGGGCCGACCAGGGGGTGCTGCTTCTCAACGCGACGCTCACGGTCCGCGCCGGTCAGGCCGCGTCGCACCAGCGCAAGGGCTGGGAGACCTTCACCGACGAGGTGATCCGTTCGGTGTCGGCGAAGGAGGATCCGGTCGTGTTCATCCTCTGGGGCGCATCTGCTCGCAGGAAGAAGGCGCTGGTCGACCGCCGCCGCCACACGATCATCGAGTCCGCTCACCCGTCCCCGCTTTCGGCCCACAACGGGTTCTTCGGGTCCCGTCCGTTCTCACGCACCAACGACGCCTTGGTGGCAGCGGGCCGCGAACCGATCGACTGGCGAATCCCGAACCGCTGATCGAACCCGCCGAACCACTGCTCGTTTCGACTCCGTTCCGCTGCGCTCCACTCCGCTCAACGAGCGACCCCCACCAACGATCAAGCGCAGCACCCCCACCGATGGTTGAGCGGAGCGCAGCGAAGTCGAAACC
>JAGQSN010000389.1 GCA_020439555.1 Acidimicrobiales bacterium
CCCGGGGCGCACCACCCGGAAGCCCTTGCCCACGCAAGGGCTTCCGCCGTTTTCGGGTTCCTGTGTCTGGTGCTGGCTGGCACGGGGTGGTCCACAGATGCAGAGTCCGACGCATACGGTTACCGTCGACTCCGGGCGACGGTGGCACGCGATTCTCCCCAGGAGTAGTGGTCCTGGACCGGACCGGACAGGTGCGGTCGCTCGCCGAACTTCCAGAGCCACTGCTCGTAAGAAGCCTGGTAGCGGCGGACGGCATGGCCATGGTCGCCGGGGTTCCGTGTCGAGGTGTCGCCTCCGAGAGCGAGGCCAATGGCCTTTGGAGTTGCGAGACAGGGGGTGTCGAGGCCTATCGAGTGGATCTGTCCAACGGCTCCGTGATCGAAACCGACCTCCCTGCCGAGATCCACGGTGCCGCAGACGCGATGTCGGCCTTGCCCCTGTCACTCTTTCGCACCGCGAGCGGAGTCGTCGTCGTTGCAGCCACTGACGGAAGCGGCTCGCTCCACGCCTGGCGACAGCTACATGGCGAACAAGGTTGGGTCCAAGTGGACGCGCCGGACACACTCCCGTGTCAGGTGGGCGACCACCTGGTGCAGGTGTCGATCGGACGGGGCACCGACAACTCGACCGTCCCGTTTCGGACCGGGTCGGTGGCGCCGTCTGCCCGGGTCTTCGACGACTCCACAGGCAGTTGGAGTGATCCGATAGCAGCCAAGACCCCTGTCGAGTTCGCCGGCATGACTCCGGCGCCTTGCCCTCGACGATGCTCACCGCCGTTCTGGTGGGAGTGTCAGTCGGTCAGCTGTCGGCGTCGACGCATCCTTCCGTTCTCGTCGAGCTCGACAACGGTCTCGATGCCGATCCTGTCGAGGAATGCGAAGTCGTGACTGACGATCAGCAACGCCCCACGGTAGGAATCCAGGGCTTCGGCGAGTTGCTCGACGCTCGTGATGTCCAGGTTGTTCGTCGGCTCGTCCAGGATCAGCAACTGAGAGGGCGGGTCGGCCAGGAGGAGTCGAGCGAGGGCAACTCTGAAACGTTCTCCGCCAGAGAGCGTTCCCACTGGACGATCGACGACGTCGCCGCGCAGCAGCAACCGGGCGAGCTGGTAGCGGACGACACGACCGGCGACCTGCGGCGCTACGGCTTGCACGTTCCGGATGGCGTTGGCGTCGTCATCGAGCCCGTCGAGACGCTGCGGGAGGAAGCCGACGAGTTCGGTGAACAACCGACCTCGGGGACGTCCTGAGACAGGTTCGACCCGTCGGAGGATCTGTTCGATCAGGGTCGTCTTCCCCGCGCCGTTCGGGCCGATGAGGGCGACTCGTTCCGGCCCTTGGATCACGATCGTCTGCTCATCGTCCTCCAACACGGCAAGTCGCCTGCCCCGGGGTACGTCGGGGCACGGCAGCACGAGGTTGATGTGATCGTCGTCGCGTACTCGCGCATCAGCATCATCGAGCGCGGCCTGCGCGGCGTGGACCTTGTCCTCATGGTTCGCACGTAGCGACCCGGCTGACTCCTGGGCCCGTCGAGCCAGGTTGCCGGCGACGATCTTCGGGATTCCGCCGTCCTTCTGTGCCTTCCGGCTTGTTCGCTCCCGTCGAGCGAGCTTCGTCTCGGCCTCGATGCGCTGCTTCTTCTCGACCTTCAGCGCCTGTCGGGCGGTCCGGGCGGCCTGCACGGCAGCGGCCTGCTCCTGTTCATGGTGCTGCTTCCACGCGCTGTACGGACCACCGAAGGAGGCCAACCGGCCGTCGTACAACTCGGTCGTGGTGTCCATGTGCTCGAGCAGTTCGAGGTCATGACTGACGACGACCAACGTTCCCGGCCACTGGTCGATGAGGTCGGCCAGCTTGGCCCGCGTGGGTCTGTCGAGGTTGTTGGTGGGTTCGTCGAGCAGGGTGATCGGCGTGCGCCGTAGGTGCAGTCCGCTGACGGCGACGAGCATCGCCTCGCCGCCGGAAACCTCGGCCACCCGTCGGTCCAGGTCGGCAGCAGAGAATCCGATCCGGTGCAGGGTCTCGTCGGCCCGGGACTCGATGTCCCATTCGTCACCGATCATGTCGAAGTGCTGCTGGTCGACCTCACCGGATTCGACCGCCCTGATCGCGTCCCGAATCGGCTGGATACCGAGCAACTCGGCGACGGTGGTGTCCGGTCGCAGAGTGATCGTCTGCGGCAGGTAGCCGACCTCCCCGGTCGTCTCGATGTGTCCGGACGTCGGCCGCAGCTCGCCCGCGACGAGGCGCAGGAGGGTGGACTTACCCGCCCCGTTGCGGCCGATGAGGCCCGTTCGGCCCGTGCTGAAGCTGCCGTTGACGCCGGCGAGGGCGACGCTGCCGTTGGGCCATTCGAAGGTCAGGTCGCGGAGAAGGACAGCAGATCCCGCGGGCGTGGCCATGTCTTCTCCTTCGCTTCCTTCTGCCAGAAGCCGCCGGCGGGAGCCATGCCCGGGCGTTCGACGGATCAGCCCCTATGGCGACGTGCCTCGGACCTGTTGCGGCTCCGAGCGGTAACTCGGGGAGCACCCGACTCTGACCACTCGGCCGCTCTCGGATCAATCGAGTTTGGGAGTTGACGCTGGGTGGACAACCGCTCTGGCTTCGAGCGTGCCGTTCTCCATTGCCTCGTAGGCGTCCATCACCCCTGACAGGGGATAGCTGGTTGTTTCCACCTTCAGTTCGCCCGCTGCGGCGTGGTCGAGCACGGCGCGCACGTCGGCCAGATCCGAACCCTGGAAGCTCCACAGTTCGACGTCACCGGGCAATCCGCCTAGCACCGGCCGGCGCAACGAACCACCGGCTGCGCCCACGACAACGATCGAGCCCGCCGGGGCGATCACCTTCGTGGCGAAGGCGATCGTCTCGTTCGAACCGACGAGATCCACGACTGCGTCGACCGGAAGGCCCCCGAGCACGCCTCCCAGTTCGCTCACCGTCGCGGTCCCCACACCGTCGACGACGAAGTCGGCACCCAACTCGAGCGCCTTGTCCCGTCGATGCGGCAACGGATCGACGGCCACGACCTTCCCGCCCGTGACCAACTTCGAAAGCTGGATCACGAAGGAGCCGAGGCCGCCGGCACCGATCACCAGCACCGCCCCGTCGTCCCGGACCCGTGTCGCGACGCGTGCGACTGCGTGGTGCGAGGTCGCTCCGGCGTCGGTGAGCGGTCCGGCGAAACGTGGGTCGAGGTTCCCGAGTCGGAGCAGCGAGCGGTCCGGGTCCTCGACGATCACGAACTCGGCGAGACCGCCGTCGCGGCCGTAGCCACGGCCCACGACACCGTTCGCGCACGCGCTCTCCAGCCCTCGCCGGCAGGCACGACACTGCCCGCACGACGCGGGCGCGACGAGTGCCACGGGTTCGCCTTCGGTGTAGCCCTCGACACCGCTCCCCCAAGCGTCGACCCAGCCGGCCGTCTCGTGGCCGAGCGTGAACGGGAGCTGCCAGCCCAGCGCTTCACCGATCTCGCCCGGCATGGCTGCCATGGTGAGGTCCGAGTGACATAGACCGCAGCCGGCGACCCGCACCCTCACCTGGCCCGCTGCGGGCTGTGGAACCGCCACGTCGACGATCTCCGGTGCTCTCCCCCACTCGACGATGCGCAGGGCCGACATGGTGCTCATCGGCGGTCACCGTACCGGCGTCACCGGCGTCCACCCGGCCCGACCCTCCTCGGGCGGCGGTCAGGAACGGGTGAACAGCGAGACGGTCTCGACCTGGCCGGTGTGGGCGAAGAGATCGAGCGTGACCGAACGTCGGTGCTCGAACCCGCAGGAGACCATCAGCTCCGTGTCGCGACGCAACGACCCGACGTCGCAGTGCACCGCCACGCAACACTTCGCTCCCGTCCGGTCGATCGCCCGAACTCCGGTGGCGCGGAGCCCGGATCTGGCCGGGTCGGCGACGACGACGTCGGCACGGGTCGACCGCCACCGTTCGACCGACGAACGAACCAACCTCACATCGGCACCTGCGAGGTTCACCCTCGCGTCGGCGACCGCGGACGAGGACCGCTCGACCGCTACGACGGACCAGCCCGCGCCGACGGTCCCGGCGAACAAACCGACACCGCTCCACAGGTCCACCAGGGTTCCCCCATCCGGGGCGTGCTCGGCCAGCGCCGCACCGACGACATCGACCAGCGCCTCGGCAGCCGCCGGCCCGGCCTGGAAGAACGACTGCGCCGATACGCGCCAACGTCGACCGGCCGCCTCTTCGTGCAACCAGGCTCGATGCCCGGCCTTCAACTCGCTCTCGGACACGACGACCACGTCGTCAGGGACTTCGACCTCGTCGGTGTCTCCGTCGACGACCACCATCCGCTCACCGGTGCGGGCGCCGACACGGATCGTCACCGATGCGGCCGATCCGAACGAGCCTTCGGCGATGATCTCCTCGACGAGCGGGTCCGCGACGAGGCAGGAGTCCACCGGCACCGGGTCGTTCGAGCGGCGACGCCGGTACGAGAACCGGCCACCCGGCCCTGCGAGTCCGCGCACGGTCGTGCGATCCCGACCTGGTACCGCGGGGCCTCGGTCGACGACCGGGTCGTCGGTGCGGAGCGCTTTGCGCAGCTCGGCTCGTACCAGATCGGTTCGGAGCCGGGACTGGGCATCGGGCGTGATGTGCTGCCAGTCGCAGCCACCGCAGCCCGCAAGTCGGTGCGGACACGGGGGAACGACCCGATCGGCCGAGGGTTCCAACACTTCGACGACCGTTCCGCGCGCGAAAGAGCGGTGCTCCTCGTCGATCTCGACGCGCACCACTTCGTCGGGTGCCGCCCCGGAGACGAACACGACCCGACCCGACGGTTCCCGAGCAACCGCTTCGCCTCCGACGGCCATCGACGTGGTGCGCAACTCGACGGTCGTCACCGTCGGAGCCTACCGAGGCCGTCGGACAGGCCCCGTAGGATGGCCGACGTGTCCGCCGCTCCACGCCCCATCCACATCGCCCCTTCGGTGCTGCCCGCCGACTTCTCCCGCCTCGGTGACGAGTGCAGGGCACTCGAGGATGCCGGGGTGGACCGGATCCAGTGGGACGTGATGGACGGCCAGTTCGTACCGAACCTGACTTTCGGGCCGGACGTGATCGCCGCCTGCCGCCCGCACGTGTCGATCCCGTTCGAGGCCCACCTGATGGTCGAGACGCCCGAGGTGCTGCTCGATCGTTACGTGGATGCCGGCTGCGAGTTGCTGATAGTGCACGCCGAGACGACCAAGCACCTGCACCGCTGCCTCGGCCAGGTCAACGACGCCGGTGCCCGGGCCGCCGTGGCGCTCAACCCGTCCACGCCGGTCGAAGAGGTCGAACACGTACTCGACCTCGTGGAGATGGTTCTCGTCATGACCGTGAACCCGGGCTTCGGCGGTCAGGCGTACATCCCGACGATGGAACCGAAGGTGGCGCAGCTCCGTTCGCTGATCGTCGAGCGTGGGCTCGACGTCGACATCGAGGTGGACGGCGGCATCGGCCCCTCCACGATCGCCGGTGCGGCCGCCGCCGGGGCCAACGTGCTCGTCGCCGGGTCCGCCCTCTACAAGGACCCCGAAGGTCTGGCCCACGCCGTCGCCGACCTGCGGTCCCGGGCCGAGGAAGCGGCCGGGCTCGCACCGTCCACGCAGGCCGTCGGCTGACGATGCCCCGGGTGCAGCCGCGCACCGCTCGGTCCGCCGGCGGTGCGTCGGAGCTTCGGCGCTTCGGCCGGGTGGGTGTCTGCCTCGCCGGGATCGCCCTGGGCACGGTCGGCCTCGTCGCCTGCGGCAGCGACGGAGGGTCCTCGAAGTCGTTCTGCGCCGCACTCCGAAGCGCGCCGACGCTCGAGTCGGTCGTGTCCGGGTTCACCGGACTCGACGCCCCGGAGCTGTCACGTCGACTCGACCGGGCCGCCAGTGCCTACGACACGGTCGAAAGCACCGCCCCCGACGAGATCGACGACGACGTCGAGGTCGTGGTCACGGTCGTGAACGACGTGATCGAGTCGATCCGAGCCAACCCGGGCGACCCGACGGCCGCGATGAACTCGGTGCGGCGCACGATCAAGGACCAGAAGGACCTCAAGGGCGCGACGGCACGTGTGTCGTCCTACGCGAAGTCCGAATGCGACCTGGACCTCAACCCCGGCGCCACAGTGCCCACCACGACCACGACCCCCTGACGGCCAGAACCACCCTTCGACCCCGCTCAGGGACCACCCTTCGACCCCGCTCAGGGCCCGCCTTTCGACTCGCTGCGCTCGCTCAAGGGGCAGAGACTGTCGATGGTTGAGCGGAGCGCAGCGGAGTCGAAACCTCCACCACCCGGGTCGCGTCTCGCTGCGACCGTCAGGCGAGCTCTTCGCGGCCGGTGATCACCCGGTCGATGATCCCGTAGTCCTTCGCCTCGGGAGCTGTGAACCAGCGGTCACGTTCCGAGTCGGCCTCGATCTGGGCGACGTCCTGGCCGGTGTGGAAGGCGATCCGCTCGGCCATGAGGCGCTTGATGTAGGACATCCGCTCGGCCTGGATCGCGATGTCGGACGCCTGACCCTGGATGCCACCGGAGGGCTGGTGCATCATGATCTGGCTGTGCGGCAGGGCGTAACGCTTGCCGGCGGCACCGGCGCAGAGCAGGAACTGGCCCATCGAAGCGGCCAGACCCATGCACACGGTGCCGACGTCCGCGCTCACGAACTGCATCGTGTCGT
>JAGQSN010000041.1 GCA_020439555.1 Acidimicrobiales bacterium
CGATCTCGTCGGCCTCGTGCACCGCACCGGCCTGCATGAAGCGCAGCTTGTCGCCCGAACGCAGCGTGCCGGTCATGACCCGGACCGAGGACACGACCCCTCGGTAGTTGTCGAAGTGCGAGTCGAAGATCAACGCCTGGAGAGGATCGGCAGGGTCACCGGCAGGCGCGGGAATCCGTTCGACGACGGCGTCGAGCAGTTCGGGGATGCCCTCGCCGGTCTTGGCGCTGATCTTCAGCACGTCCGTGGCGGGGATGCCGAGAACGGTCTCGATCTCCTCCGCGTACCGTTCGGGATCAGCGGCGGGAAGGTCGATCTTGTTGAGGCACGGGACGATCTCCAGGTCGTTCTCCAGTGCCAGGTAACAGTTCGCCAGAGTCTGGGCCTCGATGCCCTGCGACGCGTCGACCAGCAGGATCACGCCCTCGCACGCCGCGAGCGATCGGCTCACCTCGTAGCCGAAGTCGACGTGGCCCGGTGTGTCGATCAGGTTGAGGACGTGGCCCTTCCATTCGAGGCGGACCGACTGGAGCTTGATCGTGATCCCACGCTCCCGTTCGATGTCCATGTTGTCGAGGAACTGTGCCCGCATGTCCCGGGCGCTGACCGTTCCCGTCACCTCCAGCAGACGGTCGCTGAGCGTCGTCTTGCCGTGGTCGATGTGGGCGATGACGCTCAGCGAGCGGATCTTGGATCGGTCCATGAAGCCCTCGGGACAGGGGCGCGTTCGCGCCCGGGAAGCAGCCCACGACGCTACCAACCGCCCTCGCCGGCTCCCCATCCCGACGTCCGGGTGTGACACGGAAGGGTGCGGCCCGATAGGTTTTCACGGCTTTCCTACGACTCCTGGAGCGATCGAGCACCGTGGCCAACATCAAGAGCCAGATCAAGCGCAACCGCCAGAACGAGAAGCGCCGCCTCGCGAACAAGTCCGTGCGCTCCGAACTGCGCACCCGCACGAAGGCCGCCGTCGCCGCGGCCGAGTCCGGCGCCGAGAACGCCGCCGAGGCCGAGCGCGCAGCGATGAAGCGGATCGACAAGGCCGCGAACAAGAACGTCATCCACCGCAACGCGGCTGCTCGCCGCAAGTCCCGCCTGGCCAAGCGCCTGGCGGCTGCGTCGGCTTCCGCCGAGGCCTGACCGGCCGGTGCCGCAACGGCGCCGGGATCAACGGCTTCGTCGCCAGCCCGACTGACGCTTCGAGCGTCGTCGGCCTCCCCCAGATCCCTCAGTCTGCGTGGAGCTTGTAGGCCACCGGGTGCCGGGGTTCGTAGAGGTTGATCGGATCCGCGCCAGGGACCTGCATGACGGCGACCACGCCCCATCCCTGGTCCACGTTCTCGCCGTCGAACACGGCGCCCTTCGCCTCCAGTTCAGCGCGGGTCGACGCGAGGTCGTCACACATGAACGAGAGCTCTACGTGGCGAGGACTCTCCCACACCTTGCCCTCCCATTCCGAGCGGGTCGGGTGTACCCCCATCTCCGAAGGCCCGGTGCCGAAGATGAGCCATCCGGTTTCGGAGCCGTCGTCGATACCGGTGTCGCCCACGAAAGGGAACCCGAGAACGTCGCGCAGGAAGGTCCTGGTCGCATCGACGTCGTCGGAGTAGATCAGGGCGTGGACGGCGAGGATCATTCGGCGATGTTCGCGCACGGCTGAAGCGATGTCCCCCCTCGCCGCGTTCGAGTTCGCGGCAGTGCGCCGACACCACGGGGATTGTCAGGATTCTTCTTGACATACAACCATTCGGTTGTATGTTGTCGGTGTGGCCGACACCGACGAGGACGAGGACCGGGCCGATGCCATGTTCCACGCCCTCGCCGACCGGACCCGGCGCGACATCCTGCGTCGAGTTCTGGTGGGCGAACACTCGGTGTCAGCGCTCGCGGCGAACTACGACATGTCGTTCGCCGCGGTCCAGAAGCACGTCGCAGTGCTCGAACGGGCAGGTCTGCTCACCAAGCGGCGCAAGGGCCGCGAGCAACTCGCCCACGGCGAGGTGGAGGCGGTGCGATCAGTCGCATCGATGCTCGCCGAGCTCGAAGACCTGTGGCGCGGCCGCATCGCTCGAATGGACGAGCTCCTCGAAGCACTCGAATCAGCCCACACGACCGAAAACCAGGAGTAGGACCAATGCCCGTCACCGATGTCAACACCGACCTCGACAACCTCACCCTCACCATCACCGCGGAGTTCGCAGCCCCGATCGAACGGATCTGGGGGATCTACGCCGATGCCCGGCAGCTCGAGAAGGTCTGGGGTCCGCCGACGTACCCGGCAACCTTCGTCGAACTCGACCTACGGCCCGGGGGCAGAGGCCACTACTACATGACCTCCCCCGAGGGGGAGAAGTACTACGGCTGGTGGGCGATCACAGCCGTGGACGAGCCCAACTCCTTCGCCTTCGACGACGGCTTCGCGAGCGACGACTCCTTCGACCCGACTCCCGGGATGCCAGTCTCGAAGAACGTCTACACCTTCGAGACGAAGGGCGATGGCGGCACCCTTGCCGTATTCACGTCGTCCTACGAATCAGTCGCAGACCTCGAGAAGGTGTTGGAGATGGGGATCATCGAAGGCGCCACGTCGGCGATCAACCAGATCGACGACCTCCTGGCGGCCTGACGACGACCCTCAGCCACAGGACCGTCGGTGTCTCCCCCTCACACGGCGGACGGAGACACCGACGGGCGGTCCATTTCCGAGTCAAGGTCGTGGACCGAACATATGTTCGATAGCATGAGCTCATGGACGACGCACCTGACGCCGAACCAGGTGCAGACGTAGCCGGCGAGCCCCTCGCTGCCGGGCTCGATCTGTCGGGCGTGGTCGAGTCCTCGTTGACGGGGCTGGCCGAAGCGTTCGACGAGTTGGTGTGGCTGAGCGAGACCGATCCACACACCCTTGGCTCGACCGAAAGAACCGAAGCGATCCGGGCGCTCGCCTCCCTGCACGGCCAGGTCGCCGCGATCCTCGGCCAGTATCTGGCAATAGCGGACGTGAGCGGAGACCATGCCCGTGACGGTGCCCGATCGATGCCCGCCTGGTCGGCCGCTCGCACCGAACTCTCCTCCCGTGCCACCTCCGCGCTGCTCGAGCGAGCAAAGGCCCTTCGTGATTGTCCGATCGTCACGGAAGCGCACCTCTGCGCGGCGTTGGGAACTGCGAAGGTCGATGCCTTGCTCGACTGCCGCAAGGATGTGGAAGCGCGATTCGCTGCCGAGGAGGCGTGGCTCGTCGAGACGATCCGTCCCCTCACTGTCCGCCATGCCCGCATAGCGCTGGCACGGTGGCGCGAGCTCGCCCTCTCCGAACTGGACTCATCCCCGGACGACCCGAAACCGTCGGGGGCGGATGACGGCGGCAGTCTCTCGATCACGACCGGCCTCGACGGCCAGCGGATCATCACCGGCTGCTACGACCCGATCACCGGTGCGGAGGTCCAAGGACTGATCGCTGCCGAGGTCGATCGACGGTTCGCGAGCGGTGAGTTCCGTGCCGACGACGGTCTCACCCCCACCCAACGCAATGCAGTCGCCCACCACGCGCTCATCCGCCGCGGGTCTCTGACTTCCAGCGAACGCGGCAATCTTCGGCCCAGTGTCACGGTCCTGGTCGATCTGAACACCCTTCTCGGACTGAAGCTCCGCCCGGGAGAGGACCTCCTCTCCCGGCGCTGCGAACTGGCCGACGGCACCGTCATCCCGCTGGCACGGGTTCTCGAACTGATGCAGGACGCCACGCTGAACACGGTCCTGGGCCACTTCGCCCTCAACGGTCGATTCGAGCCGGTCGGCACGATCACGACAGCGCGCCACGCCAACGCCCAGCAGCGAAGGGCGCTGACGGCTCGCGATCAAGGTTGCGTTTTCCCGGGATGTGATCGCCCACCCGAATGGACCGATGCCCACCACGTCGACGGCTGGCGGGAGACCCATCAGACCGCGGTGCCCCGACTCGTGTTGTTGTGCAGCCATCACCACCACGCCGTGCACGACCGAGGATTCACCCTCACGACCGACGACACCGGAGCGGTCACCGTCCAGCGTCCCGACCGCAGTCTCCTGCCCGACCGGCCAGGTCCCGGACAACAGGTCCCGACCGACATCGCCGCTCGGTCTTCCGAACGAAGTCGCCCGCAGCTCACGCTCGCCCGACGCCGACGAAACAGAAACGAGCGCGACGCCTACCGGACCATCGAGGCGATCTGGACCCAGTTGACACGACCGCTGCTGGACGACCTGCAAGCCATTACCGAAGCACTCGATCGGCAGGTTGCCTGAACCTTCGCGCTCAGCGTGACAGGCGGGCCAGACGTGCAACGAGCACTTCCATCACCAGATCGCCCGGCCATGCCCTTGCACCGCGGAGATCGACGTCAGCCTGAGCGAGGAGGGCGATCGCTCGGCGTACGCCGGCGCTGCCCAGACGCTTCTGCTGGTTCAGCGCCTTCTTCGCAGGGAACGTCGAACCCTTGATTCCCAGGATCGCCGCGGCATCCTTCTCCGAACGCGCACCCGCACCGTCGAGCCGCAACATGCGCGTGTAGTGCGACTGGAGAGTCGCCATGATCGCCAACGGATGACGATCCCCGGCGCCCATCATCCGGTGCAGTTTGTCGAGGGCATCCGGCACGCGGCCGCTGTCGATCGCGTCTGTGAGCTCCCACGGTGGCACACCGCCCGCCTGCCCGAGATACGGCTGCACGTCGTCCACGTGAAGGCGCCGACCGTCCCCGAACGCCGCCTTCAGGCGCTCGACGAGCCCAACGAGCGAACCGGCGTCCTCCCCCAGTCCATCGATGATCTGGTCCCGCGCCGCCGGGTCGACGTCGAGGCCGGCGGCCTTCAACTGGTCCGCCACCCAAGCCGTCATGCCCCGCCCCGACGGCGCATCCGTGTCGAGGATCGTTCCCCCGGCGGCGGTGACGGCTTTCGTCAGGTTCGGCGGGATCCTCGGCGACTTCGCTGCGACGTCGCCGGAGTCCGTCGGGTTGACAGGTTTCTCCCAGACCAGAACCACGACGCTGCTCGGCAGCGGATCGACCAGGTAGTCGAGCAACGCGGCGACCTCGTCGTTCTTCGAGAAGCGTCCGAACCTGCGGATCACGACGATGCGCCGGTCGGTCAGGAACGGCGGTGTCTGGGCGGCGTCGACCGCTGCCCCCAACGTCGTGACGTCCAGGTCGAACTCGTCGAGCACCAGTGACCTGTCGTCGGTGCCGACCAGTTCGTCGAGCAGCTTCGACAGAGCCTCACCGCGCAGGACGTCGTCGGTCCCCTTGAGGAGGTGGACTGGCTCAGCCACTCGGGGGCACCTCCTCCGCTGCCGCGAGGGCATCCGCCACCGCGACGATCCGGCTCAGGCGTCTGTGCGCCACGCCCCGGACGGTCCGGACGCCGTTGGCGAGGAACCACGTCACCGCACCGATCTCCCATCCGTCGTCGCCGGCGTCACCGGGAAATGGCCCCTCCTCGCCGGGTCGATCCACGATGTGGACCCCAGCGGCGATGCCCAGGGAGGCCAGATCGTCGAAGGGTGCCGACTCGACCACCGAACCCCTGGGAACCTCCACCTCGACGACCACGGATGGACCAAGGTCGGTGAGCTTTCGAGCGAGAGCCACAGCGTCACCGAAGGGACCGTGGAGCACCACGGTGTCGGTCCGGGTGAGGCCCTCGATGTCCTCCGGGGCGACCGCGACCGACGCGTCGATGAGACGTGTCGTCTGGTCGATGCCGTCCACGACGAAGGGTGGATCCCTGAACACGGCCACGGGCGACGACCCTAATGGGCTGTCGGCGTCCCCGAATCGGCCCTCGATCCTGTCGGGGGTGATGGCTAGCGTGTCGACCGAGCCTTCCCTTCCGTACGTCCTCCGCGCATGGAGGGGCAATGGCCCACCCGCTTTCCCGGTCCGACTCGGATCACGGTCCGACCTCCTACGACGATGACCGAGATCGATTGGACCACCTCCGTCCGATCACTTCGCCGACGTGGCGCGACCGCTTCGACGACCTCGTCACGATCCTCGCGACCTCACCGCTGCGGGCCGTCGCGGCCGTAGCTGTCACGGCGACCATCGCAGTGGCCGGCTGGTGGTTGCTGAAGCCACCCGCAGCGCCACCCGTGGAGGCCCGGATCCCCTTGGCAACACGGCAGGGGACCGCCACTGCTGCGAGTTCTCCCGGCACCTCGGCCTTCCCTTCGAGCAGCCCGTCCGAGGCCACCACGACGGTCCAACCGACTTCCGATCTCGTGGTGCAGGCAGCCGGGGCTGTCCGTTCGCCAGGCGTCTATCACCTCCGCGCCGGCGCCCGGGTCGACGACCTAGTCGGCGCAGCGGGCGGTCTCAGCCCCGATGCCGACACGGACCGGATCAATCTCGCCGCGTTGGTGAGCGACGGAGAGCGGGTCTGGCTGCCGAGGCGAGGAGAGATCGAGGTGCCGGAAGTCGTCGCCGGAACCGGGGGCGGCGCCGCGGGATCGAACTCCAGCGCCACCGAGCCGACCGGTGATGAGGCACAACCGGTCGACCTCAACACCGCGTCCGCGAAGGACCTCGAGGAACTCCCGGGTGTGGGGCCGGCGACGGCGAACGCGATCGTCGCCTATCGGGACACGAACGGGCCCTTCTCGTCCGTGGACGAACTGCTCGAGGTACGAGGCATCGGCGAAGCGAAGCTCGAACAGATCCGCCCGATGGCAACGGTTCGATGAGCGACAGGGCAGCCATCTACGCCGCCCTGCTGGCGGTCCTCGGGGCGTGGTGGCATCACCCAGTCCCGATCCTGGTGGGTGTCACGACCGCGGTCGCGGCGCTCGGGTTCCGACGGCCGTGGCTCCTCGGCCTCTCGCTCCTGTTCCTGGCGTCGAATCTCGGAAGCCGTGCCGTGGACGGACTCTCACCCGTGCGGGAGAGTCGGTTCTCGGGCACCGTCACCCTCGTCAGCGACCCCGTCGAGACGCGCTTCGGACTACGCGCCGACGTGCGTGCATCGATCGAAGACTCCGAAGCGCCCGAGAAGCACCTGGAGTTGCGGGCCTCCGAAGGGGCCGGTGGGACATTGTCGAATGCTGCTGCGGGTCAACGGCTCCACGTCGAGGGACGGCTCGCTCCCCCACCACCCGATGCTCCCTGGCTCGTCCCCCGTCACGTCGTCGGTCGCCTGTCGGCCGACCGAATCGAACCGTTGGACGAGGGAGCCTGGCCTTGGCGTGCAGCCAACCGGGTGAGGACCCTCCTCGCCGACGGAACCAGCTCGATGCCCGAGACGACCAGATCGCTGTACCTCGGCTTCGTCCTCGGCGACGACCGCGGTCAACCTCCCGAGATCGTCGACGACTTCCGCGCGTCTGGGCTGACGCACGTGATGGTCGTGTCGGGCCAGAACGTGGCCTTCCTGCTGGCGCTGGCGGCGCCGGCGCTGCGCAGGATGCGCCTCGGCTGGCGATGGTTCGGCACGCTCATGGTCATCACCGCCTTCGCCGTTCTCACGAGGTTCGAGCCCTCGGTGCTACGGGCCTCTGCGATGGCTGCGATAGCGGCAACCGCCACGTTGACCGGCCGTCCAGCCACCTCGGTGAGGGTCCTGGCGTTGGCCGTGACCGGTCTCGTACTCGTCGATCCGTTGCTCGTCCGGTCCGTGGGATTCCAACTTTCCGTTGGGGCGTCTCTGGGAATCGCGCTGCTCGGAGGACCGATGGCCGAACGGATGAAGGGCCCAGCGTGGTGGCGCGAAGCGATCGCGGTGACGATCGCGGCGCAGGTCGGTGTCGCGCCGGTGCTCATCCCCCGCTTCGGCGGCATCCCCGTGGTCTCGATCGCATCGAACCTGCTCGCAGTCCCTGTCGCCGGTCTCGTGACCACCTGGGGTCTTCCGGCCGGCTTCCTCGCCGGCCTTGCGGGTGAACCCATCGCTTCGACCCTCCACGCTCCCACCGAGTCGATGATCGCTTGGGTGGCGGGCGTCGCCCGGGTGTCGGCACGTGTTCCGCTCGGCCAGGTCGGCCCGTGGGAGGCAGCAGCACTCGTCGCAACGGTCGGGTCGATCTCTGCGCTTCGGAAATTCCGCGCGACTTCGCTCGGACCACGTCGGGCGTTGTGGGCGGTCGCAGCGTTGGTGCTGCTCCTTCCGGCGTGGCGGCTGCGGTCTCCTCCGTCCGCCCTGGCCATCGCCGGCGGTTCGAGGATCGTCACCGTTGACGGAGCAACCGTTCTCCTGCTCGGCCCTAACACTTGGCCCGACGACCTGCTCGAGTCCCTCCGTGTCGCCGGGATCCGTCGCATCGACGTGATCGCCACCTCAGCGCCGCCCGACCGTGACGTGATTCGGGCGCTGCGCCATCGCTGGCCGGTGGGCCGGGTCCTGGTGACCGGTACGTCAGGCCGGATCGTCGTCGAGGGCCACGTCCTGCCCGTCGGTGCCGATTCGCAGGGTTCGGCGCGCTCGCCACTCGGCGGACACCTCGGCGGGGATCCTCCGGTAGGACGCGGCGTGTCCGTAGCCCCGCAACCTCCATGACAGGTACGACATCAGATAGCGGGTGAGGAAGCCGACGAAACCCAAAGTCTCGTACTGGCGTACGTGTTCGAGTTCGTGTGCGAGCAGGTGCTCGGACCCCGAGGCCCGTTTGCGCACGATCACCAGCGAACCGAGAGTCCAGGCGTCGGCGCCCGGCGGCACGGGCCCTCCGATCCAGAGCCTGAACCCCGCCCGGTCCTCGATCCTCATGGTCGACCGGTCATGCAGGTACTGGTCGAGGACCGCGAATCAGCCGTCCGGGCAACTCCCCGGTCGGCTCGTCGTCGGCCACCGTCTGCACTCCCGCGACGAAGGTCGCGGCATAGCCCCTCCCCCGCTGGACCAGTCGCCGACCACCTGCCGGAAGGTCGTAGGCCATTCTCGGCACGTCGAAACCGAGCAGGTCCATGTCGATCACGTTCAGATCCGCTCGCATGCCGGGCGCGACCAGACCACGGTCCGCGAGTCCGTACACCTCCGCTGTCTGACGCGTCTGGCGGTGCACCACCAACTCCAGCGGGAGGCGTGGCCCGCGGGTGCGGTCCCTGACCCAGTGCGTGAGCATGAACGTCGGCATTCCGCCGTCGCAGATCGCCCCGCAGTGGGCACCGGCGTCGGACAGACCCATCCTCGTGTGCGGGTGCTGGGTCGCCTCGAAGGTCATCGACAGATCGCCGTACGCGTAGTTGAAGAAGGGCGCGTAGACCATCCCGTGACCGTCCGCGGAAGTGAGTTGATCGACGAGCAGTGCCATCGGAGGAACGCCACGCTGGGCCGCCAGTGCCGCTACCGACGTCTCGGGTGGCGGCTCGTAGTCGATGTCCGCGCCTTCGACGAGCCACATCCTGTCGAGCTTCTCGATCACCGCACGGCGGAACAGCCCACCGTCGTCCTCGGGCACCTCCTCGAGCAGGCGGCGACGACGTTCGGGCTCGTTCAGCGCCGCTATCCGTTCGGTGATCGGCAGGTCGCCGACCTCCGCGTAGGCCGGGTGGAAGAGGAGGGGGTGGATGCTGCCCCGCAACGTGTAGAGGATCCCGATCGAACGACCGGCGACCTGGGCAACCATCGAAAGGCCTTCGGCTGCCGCCTCGTCGAGCAACGACAGCACCTTGCGCCAGACCTCCGGATCGGAGTCGGGCTGATTGAGGTTCACGCTGACCGTGCGGCCGGTACGGCGTGCAAGTTCGAGCATCCACGGCCACTCGTCGACAGGCACCCTGGCGTGATCGGGAGCGAACTGGAACACCCCGTGACCGACGTCCGCCAGTGCACCGGCGATCGCGAGCAGTTCGGTCGCGTCCGCATCGGTACCGGGTACCAACTCGCCGTGCTTGGACTTGTGCAGCGGAGTACGGCTCGTCGAGAAACCGAGCGCCCCTGCCCGAAGAGCTTCGGCCACCAGCGATGCCATAGCGGCTCGGTCTTCCTCGGTGGCCGGTTCGTTGGCCGCGCCGCGGTCGCCCATGACGTAGGCCCGGAGCGGTCCGTGGCCGATCTGGGTTCCGACGTCGAGTATCCGGGGTTGGGACTCGAGTGCGTCGAGGTACTCGGGGAAGCTGGTCCAGCCCCACGTGATGCCCTCGGTCATCGCCGAGCCAGGGATGTCCTCGACGCCTTCCATCAGGTCGATCAACCAGTCGTGCCGGTCCGGCGCGGCCGGAGCGAATCCGACCCCGCAGTTGCCCATCACGATCGTCGTGACGCCGTGCCACGAACTGGGGGTGACGAACGGGTCCCACGTCGCCTGGGCGTCGTAGTGGGTGTGCATGTCCACGAAGCCCGGCGTCACCAGACGCCCGTCGGCCTCCAAGGTACGGGTGGCAGTTCCCGGTGACGTGGAACCCGGTGCCTCCACCGCCACCACCCGGCCGGCGTCGACGAGCACGTCGGAATGACGGGGCGGTGCCCCTGACCCGTCGACGAGCAGACCGTTGCGGATCGCGAGGTCGATCATCGCCCCAGTGTGCCCTGCTCTCAGTAGAGCTGCTTGGTGAGTAGGCGCCGGTACTCGGCTGTGCGCGGATCGTCGGGTCCCATCACCTCGAGGAGGTCGACGAACTCCTGGCGGGCGTCGTCGTCGCCCTTGACCCGCGGGAGCAGGTCCTCGAGCTTCGCCTCGATGCCGTCGAGCACGGCAGGGTCTGCCGAAACGCCGTCGCTGCTGCCGGCACCGGTACGGGCCAAGGCCGCCACACGGCGGGTCTCGGGGGTCTCGGGGATCTTCGCAAGCATCTCGAGCGCTTCGTCGTTGCGCCGCTCCGCCACGTACAGCTCCGCCAGGGCGACGATCGCTGCCTCGTTGTCGGGATCCACCGACAACGCCATCCGCAGCGACGCCTCGTTGCCCTCGGCGACGAGGGCCGCGATGCGGCGTTCCTCCTCGGTCGGACGGAGCGCGTCCACGAACGCCCTGACCGCTGCCTCGGGAAGGGCGCCGACGAAACTGTCCACGACACGGCCGTTACGGACGGCGTGCACCGCAGGAATGCTCTGGACCTGGAACATCGCGGAAAGTTGCGGGTTCCGTTCCGTATCCACCTTCGCCAGCACGACTTCGCCGTTCGTCTCGGCGACGACCTTCTCGATGATCGGGCCGAGCACCTTGCAAGGCCCGCACCAATCGGCCCAGAGGTCGACAACTACCGGGACCTGTTGTGACCTGCGGAGGATCTCCTCTTCGAATGTGGCGTCAGTGACGTCGACGTAGCTGCCCATTCCCCGAACGCTACCGGCGCCGTCCGGCGATAGGTTTCCGACGATGAACGAAGCCGCGCCGATCCCCGGCATCGACGTCGAGAACGTGACCGACTGGCTCACCGCGAACATCGCGGGGAGCCGACCTCCCTTCTCGTTCGACCTGATCGCCGGAGGGCGATCGAACCTCACGTTCCGGGTGCGCGACCAGGCCACCGGGGACTGGGTACTCCGCCGCCCACCGTTGGGACATGTGCTGGCCACCGCCCACGACATGGGACGCGAGCATCGGATCATCTCGGCGCTCGCTCCCACCGACGTGCCCGTCGCTCAGGTGTTCGGGTTCTGCGACGACGAGGCGGTCAATGGTGCGCCGTTCTACGTGATGGGCCACGTGGACGGGATCGTGGTCCGCGACGCGCGAGCCGCTGCGCCGCTCAGCCCTGAGGTTCGCCGCCGTGCAGGGCTGTCGATCGCCGAGACCCTCGCCAGGATCCACGCGGTCGACCCCGACGCGGTCGGTCTCGGCGACCTGGGCCGCAAGGAGGGCTACATCGCCCGTCAGCTCAAGCGGTGGAACTCCCAGTTCGAACAGTCAGCCAAGCGCGAGGTCCCGAGCGTCACCAAGGCCTTCGAGCAGCTGCAGGCGTCGATCCCCGAGCAGGGTACGGCTGCGATCGTCCACGGCGACTACCGCCTCGATAACTGCATGATCGACGGAACCGGCGAAGTGATCGCGGTCCTCGACTGGGAGATCTGCACCCTCGGCGACCCGCTCGCCGACCTCGGCCTGCTGATGGTCTACTGGTCCGAGCCCGACGATCCCTACGCAGCACTACCGGGAGCGGCGACCGACCTGGAGGGTTTCCCACGTCGCGCCGAACTGGTGGACGCATACCAGGCGGCGGGCGGTAGGTCCGTGGGTGAACTCGACTTCTACGTCGCGTTCGGCTACTGGAAGCTCGCCTGCATCCTCGAAGGTGTCTACGACCGATACAAGGCGGGCGCGATGGGAGACGACGGTGCCGACGCCGAGGCGTTCGGGACGATGGTGAACCTGCTCGGGGAAGCGTCGCTGGCGGCGCTTGCCAAGGCCGGTGGCTGAGGTGGAGCTCTACGAACTGCACGACCGACCGGCGCTGAGCGCGCCTGTCACGCTGATGGTGCTCGAAGGTTGGATCGACGCAGGCCAGGCCGCCACGACCGCCGTTCAGACCTTGCTCTCGACGCTGGACACGTTCCCCATCGCGACCTTCGATGCCGATGCCCTGCTGGACCATCGTGCGCGACGCCCGATCATGCACCTGGTCGACGGCGTCAACACCGGCCTGTCGTGGCCGGGGCTCGAACTTCGCGGCGGCACGGACCTCGACGGCAACGACATCCTGCTCCTCGTGGGGGCCGAGCCGGATCACATGTGGCGGAAGTTCGTCGACGTCACCGTCGATCTCCTGATGTCGTTCGGCACGCGAATGCTCGTCGGACTCGGTGCCTACCCGGCGACGGTCCCCCACACACGACCGACGGTGATGTCGGTGACGTCCTCGTCGGACTCGCTGGCGGCAGCCTCGGGACTGCTCAGGGGTTCGCTGGACGTGCCGGCAGGGACGCAGGCGGCCATCGAGTACTCCGCCGGGGAGAACGGCCTTCCGGCGATCGGCCTGTGGGCCCAGGTTCCGCACTACGTCAGCGCGGAACCGACGCCGTACCCGGCGGCCTCGATGGCACTGATCGAGAACGCCAGCCGGGTCGCCGGACTTCGTCTGCCGACCGGCGACCTCGGTTCCGACGCCACCCGAACGCGTCACCGCATAGACGCGGCGATGGCTGCCAACGACGAACACATGCAGATGCTCCACATGCTCGAGCAGAGACACGACCAGTTCGTCGCCGAGTCGGCCGCGGCGGCCGGTGACCACATGCCGACCGGCCCGTTGCCGACCGCCGACGAACTGGCCGACGAGGTCGAGCGGTACCTCCGCGAGCACGGAAAGGACCGCTGAAGGTCCCTCGCCGAGGCGACTCCACGCCACGGCGAGATTGCTACCTTTCGCCGATGCACACGTTCGTGGTGGTCCAGGTAAACCCCGGACGTTCCCTCTCTCCCGCAGTGGCCGAGTTGCTCGACGACACGCGCGCCACGGACGTCCCGTTCACTGCGGAGAACCACCTCCACTGGCAGGACCCGAGCGGTCGACTCCACTTCGCTGGCTGGCAGACCGGTTCGGAACAACTCGGGATCGGGGACCGGTGGGAGGTGCGCAGCACCGGCCTCACCGCTTTCACGGGCCGTCTCTGGCTCGGGGGAACCCGATGGACCGCTGGGAAGTCCTGGGCGTCGCAGATGGCCGACGAGTTCGAGCGCCGCAGCCTCAGGTCTCGCCCGGGCGACATCGAAGGTGTCGGCACGATCGTCTCGCTCTCGACCGATGGTGAGGGAACCGTCACGGCGGATCCCCTCGGCATCGGCATCCTCTATGTGGCCGAGACACCCGAGATGACCGTCATCGGCTCCCGGGCGTCCATCGTGGCGAGGGTTGCCGCCGAGGGCGCGAAGCCCACGCCGGACGTCCACGGAGCGGGCTGGCTCGCGTTCTCCCACTGCATCCACTCGGAACTCACCACGTTCGAGGGCGTGAGTGTGCTGCCGCAGGGCTCGATCATGGAGCTGAGCACCAGGTCGACGGGCGCTGTACGAACGTGGGCCGCGATGCCATGGTTCGACGGCAGTGTCCTCGACACGCAGGAGGCGATCGACTCGGCGATCGACGCCTCGATCACACATCTCCGGGCACTGGTCAGGGTCCACCTTTCCGTACCGACGTGGCGGTCGACCTTCGAACTGACCGGCGGACGCGACTCGAGGATCGTCCTGGCTCTCCTCTTGGCGGAGGGGCTGGAACAGGACGTGCAGTGCATCACCTGGGGTGCGCCGACGTTGCCTGACGTCGTGATCGCCGCCGAGATGGCGGAGCGATTCGACCTCGAGCACCGCACGTCGTCGGGACGTCGGTCGCCGGTGCGGCGCAAGGCGAGAGCCTCGTCCGCATCCGTCGAACCGGTCCCACGGATCGGACCGACGCCCGACCCGATGAGCCTGGTGGAGCAGTATCGCCACCAGGTTTGGCTGGCGTCGGGGGCACTAAGCATCTGGGATCCCGTCCGCAACCCGCGGAAGGAGAGGTCCCCGTCGATCTCGCTCACGGGACTGCTCGGCGAGGCCCTCCGAACGGACTATCCCCGGACGAACGGTCTCCGCACTTCGTCCGACCTCGAGGCGTTCGTACGGTCCGGACGATTCGGATTCGATGCCGCTGGCGTCCTGACCACCGATGCGCGCAACGACTATGAGAAGAGGCTGATCGACCTGATCGAGTCCAAACGGACTCCAGGCGGTGACGTCCGGGACGCCATCGACGGCTTCTACCAGAGCGAACGGATGCGCCGTTGGTGCGGAACGACACAGGAGAACGACGCGCGGAGCCGGGTGTTCCCGCTGTACTCGTTGAAAGCGTTCCGGACGGCCTTCGCTCTCGGGCCCGACCTCCGTCGAGCCGAGTACCTGGCGTTCGAGATAGTTCGGCGCTGCAACGACGATCTCGCCACGTTCGGTTTCGTCAACGGAGCCTGGCCGGCCTCGCTCGCCGAGGTGATCGGACGGGACGGTCGCTATCCGTTCGAGGAGCACGACGCGACGTCCGCTGCGCCACGGAGCGAACTCGACCACACACAGACGTACCGACGACCGAACAGGATCCGAAAGGACACGGCGCCCTCACCCAGGACCGTTGTCGCGGCCGCCAGGGCGGCCGAGTCCGCCGAGAAGATCGACCTCTTCCGTGAGCTCGTCGACCTGAGTCCGGACCATCGGTTCTTCGACCTCGTGGACCGCCGGGAACTTCACCAGGCGATCACCGACATCCCTCGGCTCACGTCACCCGCCCTCAAGTCACTGCACGACGCGGTCACCGTGGCGATATGGCTGAACGGTGACGCGGAGAGGGCACGTTCCTCGCAGCTCTGACCTACTCGGCAGCGACCTGATCGAGCCTGGCGAGGATCTCGTCGCCGTAGCGTTCGAGTTTGGTCGGACCTATCCCGTCGCACGCGAGCAGTTCCTCGGCCGTCGTCGGTCGTGCCACGGCGATGCCCTTCAGGTGCGCGTCGCTGAGCACGGTGAAGGCGGGCTTGCCGGAAGCCTTCGCCTCCTCGGTCCGCCACGCGCGGAGGATCGCCTCGGCCTCCGCCGCGGCTCCTGTGAGCACGACCATGTCGCCGCGCTTTTCGCGACGCTGAGCCCGCGCCGCGGCGACGCGCTCGTGGGAGGGTTGGATGCGGCGAGGGGCGGAGCCGGTGAGTTCGTCGAGAAATCGGCTGCGCCGCGAGACGTCCCCGAGAACGGCAACGCGACGACGCCCCCGGGTGATGCCGACGTGCAGGATCCGCCGTTCCTCCTCGACGTCATCGCTGAGCCGGTGCGGCATCACCCCGGACTGCACACCGAAGACCGCGACCTGGTCCCATTCCCGGCCCTTGACGCGATGGATGGTCGACAAGGTCACCCCGTCGGGGTCGTGTTCGCGCCCGAAACGGTCCCTCAGCCACTCCTCGAAGCCAGCCGGATCCGGGTGCAGGTCCGCGACCGCCAGCAGCCCCTCCAGGTCATCCAGGTGACTGGACCCTTGGCCGCCTCCCGCACGGTCGAGCATCCCCATCGCCGAGCCTAGGCCGCCGTCATCACGGATCACCTCCAACACGTCGCGGGTGGTGCCCGCGTCTGCTGCGTCGAGGACTGCCTGGAGGTCGTCAGCCAGACGCTGGACCTTCGCCGCTTCCTTGTCCGGCACCTGGTCCGCGATCGAACGCACGCCGGAGACGGACCACGAAGCACGACGCTCGAGCCGATCGGGGAACCACCGCGGCAGTCCCCGGGTCGGACGCCGCAGGATCTCGACGATGTCGACGGTGGCGAGGCGACCAGCACCGGCCGTCGCGAGACGCAGGTAGGCGAGCGCGGCGCGCATGCCAGTGCGCTCCAGCACCTCGGCCCGGAGAACGGACCGGATCGGCACACCGGCCTCTACCAGGGCTATCTGGGGTGCCAACAGCAACGAGTTGACCCGCGTCAGCACCGCCACGTCGACCGGTGCAGCTCCTCCCGAGAGCCAACCGTCGACGACGGAGACGACCGTGTCGGCGGCGTCGTCGGGACCGTGCGTCACGACGCGCAGGCCGTCCGCGGAGGAATCTGCCGTCGGACCCGACTCGATGGTCTTGTCGACCCGGCGAAAGTTGTAGGAGAGAAGTTGCTTCGCCGCCTCGACCACGCCGGTGGGACAGCGGTAGTTCACGGTGAGAGCGTGCTCGGAGGCCGTGGGGAAGAGCGTGCCGTAGTCGATCAGGAACGCCGGGTCCGCGGACTGGTGGCCGTAGATCACCTGGTCGTCGTCACCGACGCCGAAGACGTCGAGCGTCGGCAGGGCGAGCAGGCGCACGAGCAGGACGTGCGCCGGTGTCAGGTCCTGGAATTCGTCGACCAACAGGTGCCGACAGCGCGCCTGCATCGAGCGACGGAACTCGCCGTCGGCGAGGAGGATCTCGATCGCCCGGTAGACCTGCTCGTCGAAGTCGATGAGTCCTCGATCCGCGAGACCCTTCCGATAAGGCTCGAACATCTCCGCCAGACCTTCGACGTCGTCACGGGAGGACTCCACCCGCGACGGTTCGATCAGGCCGAGGCGCACCGAGGAGAGCGCTTCCAGGTACGGGCCGATCGGATCGGTGTTGGCACGGCGCTGCCGTCGCCCGGGCAGGAGCGAGTCGACCATGCGACGGCAATCCCGCTCCTCGGCGACCTGAGGCGGTCGCCCGGCGTGTTCCCGGAGCACCCAGTATCCGAGGGCATTGAGAGTGCGGACCCTCGGCGAGAAGGCAGCCGTACGTCGTTCGAGTTCTAGCTGTGCCTCCTTGTTGTAGGCGACCGCCAGCACCGCGCCGGGTTCCCAACCACGTTCGCCGAGCAGGTGACCGAGCCGTTCCGACAGGACCCTCGTCTTGCCCGAACCCGCGGGCGCGATGACCCGCGCCGGGCCGCTCCGGTGAGCGACGGCGGCGAGTTGGTCCTCGGCCAGGTCTCCAGCGGGCGCGACCGGCTCCGGAGCGATCCGGAGGACCCCCATCTCGACCGATTCGTGGTGCACGAGGCGGTGCCCACCCAGATCCGAGGTGGGTATCGGACAGCGCGGTCCACCGTCCACCCAGACGGCAGTGCCGTCTTCCAGGAGAAGGTCCGCCGGACCGTCCGCGGAGAGTTCACCGCCGAGCTTCGCCGCCTTTCGACCCCACCACCAGATGGGCAGACCCGTGCGAGCGTCGTAGTTGTTGTTCCAGACGAGATGATGGAGACGGTCGAACCAGGGTTCGCTCCCGGGAGCGAGACGCCACGGCTCGACTCGAACGGATTGTGGCGTGCGGAAGCGCGCCGGATCGACGGCCAGTTCGACGACCACCGCCTCACGAGCGGACCAGTACCCGTGCAGCAACTCGACGACGCCTGCCGGATCAGCAAGGGCCGCCTCGTCGACGGTGACGACCGGCGACGCCACCCAAGGGGCCGGCAGGGCTCCGCCTTCGTCGATCACTACGCCGCGGCCGAGCGCGGACGGTCCTGGCACGTCCATGCCCGAACCCTACGCAGCGCCCCTGACAACAAGGTCGGAAGGAACCTCAGGATTCTCCGGCCGTGGCTCCTGCCGTCGCAGCGGTCGACCTGTCGAATCGTGCGGCGGCGCGCTGCTCGGAACGGAACCATTCGACCACCACGAAGCCCGCCACGACCACGGAGAACAACTCCCCCATCATCCAGAGGAGACCTCCCGCGGTCCGCTGGTCCGACAGCGAGGGGTAGACGTCCGGCGCGGCCGGACTGGATGCGGTGAGCAGCACGATCCCAAGGACCGCATGGAACGGGACCGCGGTCAGGGTCACCAGAAGGCGGGCACCGTACGGAATCGGATGCGGCAGTCGATCCACGCCCACCAGACCGACCAGGAAGAGCGAACCTGAGGTGAACAGGTGCACGTGGACGAGAACGTGCACGACCTCGTTTCGTGCCGACAGCCCGAGGATCGGCGTGAGGTAGACCGCGACCATCCCACCACCGAAAAGGAGCCACGTGACCACCGGTCTCGTCAGGAACCGGACGGCCCGGGAGTGCAACGCGCACCGTGCGATACGCCGCACCACCGGGGAACCGGCCTGAAGAGCGAGCGTGACAGGAGCGGCACGGACCAGAGCGAGCGGCGCCACCATCCCCAGCAGCAGATGCTGCGCCATGTGGATGCTCATTCGTTCGTCGTCGTAGCGCCCGATTCCGGATTGCGTGGCGATCAGGAGGGTCAGCATCGAGAAGCCGAACCAGACGATTCGCCGCAGGGGCCACCGTCGACCGTGCTGTGCGGCGAACCGTTGCACGCCCCGCGCATAGGCGACGACCGACAGGACCAGCACGATGGTCGAGAGCAGGTCGAAGTGCCAGCCGAACAAGATGTCGGAGGTACTGATCCGGTGCACGTCTCCGACGGTACCGGTGCATGTCCGTATCCGCGGATGCCGCGCGAGCCACCCATCAGATCCCCGCCCACACACGGAACAGGTCTGGTAGACCGATCCACATGACCGAGGTCGGTGTCGCTGCGGAGGTGCGGCCGAACCGGGCTCCGGACGCAACCAGCGTCGGGATGGTCGTGTGGTTGTCCTCCGAGTTGATGTTCTTCGCCGGCTTGTTCGCGGGCTGGTTCATGGTCCGCTCCGAGGCCAAGGTCTTCCCTCCGCCCGGAGTCCACCTGCCGGTCGGCCGTACCGCGATCGCCACGGCCGTGCTGCTCGCGTCGAGCGCGACGATCCACGTGGCGGTCGGGGCGGCGAAGCGTTCCGACCGCGTCTCGGCGGTTCGCTGGCTGATAGTTACCGCACTGCTCGGAATGGTGTTCCTGGCGTTCCAGGCCTACGAGTACGCGACCGCGGAGTTCCACATCGACACGAACGCGTACGGCTCGATGTTCTACCTGCTGACGGGGTTCCACGGACTCCACGTGCTGGGTGGCGTGTTGTTCCTGCTGGCGACGGCGGGGATCATCGTCGGTAGGTCCAGAGCCCCGGCGGGAAGGACCGTCGAGATCGCCGCGTACTACTGGCACTTCGTCGACGCCGTGTGGGTCGCCATGTTCCTCACGGTCTACGTGGTCTCGTGATGGGTCGATGGCTCCGTCGCATCCCGGTGTTCGCCGGCTTCGCGGTATCGGCTGTCGCGGCGCTGTCGGTCGGCCGAATGCCTGTCGGCGCACAACAGGATCTCGTAGCTCGAGGGCGTGACCTGTACATGGTCGGTTGCGTCAGCTGCCACGGGACCGACGGCAAGGGGACGGTCGCTCCGAACGGCGAGAGGCGAGGTACCGACCTCACCAACGCCGGCGAGGCCGGTGCGTACTACATGCTCTCCACCGGTCGGATGCCGCTGAACAACCCGGACGACCAGCCGGTCCACCGTGAACCCGCCTACGGCGACGACGACATCGACGCGCTGGTCGCTTACGTGGCGAGCCTCGGGAAAGGTCCTCGGCTTCCTCGCGTCGAAACGTCGAACGGCGATCTGCAGGAGGGAGGCGAGATCTTCCGGGCCAACTGCCAGGCGTGCCACTCGGCATCCGGCAGCGGCGGGGCGCTCTCCTACGGTCGAGCGGCGCCACCGCTGAGCAAGGCGACATCCGAACAGGTCGGCGCCGCCATCCGTTCCGGGCCCGGTCAGATGCCTGTGTTCGGACCCGAGGAGATCACCGACGAGCAACTGAACGGGCTCGCCGCCTACGTCGAGTACCTGCGCCGCCCCGAGGACCCGGGCGGCCTACCCCTGGGACGGATCGGACCCGTCCCCGAGGGGTTCGTCGCCTGGGGAGTCGGCGTACCCCTGCTCCTCGCCGCCGTGTGGTGGATCGGATCTCGCAGCCCCGCTCGAGCGAGGAGGTCACGATGAACGGAGGGAACCCAACCGAGGATCGGGCGCCGAACGAGCCCACGACCGAGATCCGAAGGAGCAGTTCCGCTCGGATCGAGGCACTCGCGGCAGCCTGCTTCCTCGCGGCTGCGATCTCGGCCATCGGCCTGGCCGTCGTGTACTGGCAGGGAGGCCAGACGCAGTTGGAAGGTCTGCTCCTTGCGACTGCGACCGGGGGGATCGGTGTCGGCACCGTGATATGGGCGCGCCGCTTCATGCCCGACGACGAGGTGACCGAGGAGCGCGAGACGCTGCGGTCGACGCCCGAGGAGATCGATGCGTTCCGACAGGACTTCGAACATGGCGAGCAGTCCGTGGTCGGACGCCGGGTCCTGGTCGGATCAGCCGGCGCAGCTCTCACCGCGCTCGGGGCGGCGCTGCTGTTCCCGATCCGCTCACTCGGCCCGCGTCCCGGTCGCGGACTCAAGCAGACGGCATACGGCAAGGCCGCCGGTCGACCTGGCGGAGTCCGGTTGATCCGTGCAGACGGGACGTACCTGAAGCCGGACGATCTCGCAGTGGACGGAGTCGTCACCGCATTCCCCGACGGCCACCCCGGAGCCCCCGACGCTCCGACCCTGGTGATCCGCACACGCCCCACCCAAGAACTCCGCCTACCTGCCGGCCGCGAGAAGTGGGTCGTCGACGGAATCGTCGCCTACTCGAAGCTGTGCACCCACGTGGGATGCCCGGTCGGGCTCTACCAGGCCGGCGAGGCAAAGCTGCTGTGCCCATGCCACCAGAGCACCTTCAACGTGCTCGAGGGCGCCGAGCCCGTGTTCGGCCCCGCGACCCGACCACTTCCACAGCTTCCGCTGGCCGTCGATGACGACGGCTACCTGATCGCCACCGGGGACTTCTCCAGCCCGGTCGGCCCCGGATTCTGGGACCGGACACGGTGAGCACCCAGACGCCGGCGAGACCGCGCCACTCGGGCCGAACGCTCGGCAAGGACGCTGCCAGCCGCACCGCTACGTTCCGCGCTGCCCGATGGGTGGACGAACGACTCGGCGGCGCCAAGTTCGCCCGCACGACCCTGAACAAGGTGTTCCCCGACCACTGGTCGTTCATGATCGGCGAACTCGTCCTCTACAGCTTCGTCGTGCTCGTGCTGACGGGGGTCTACCTGACCTTCTTCTTCAAACCCTCGACGGAGTTCGTCATCTACCAGGGTTCGTACGCGCCGCTCGTGGGCCAACGGATGACCCGTGCATACGAGTCCGCGCTGAACCTCTCCTTCGACGTGCGTGCCGGTCTGCTGATGCGCCAGATCCACCACTGGGCGGCGCTCATGTTCGTAGCCACGGCGCTCGTTCACATGGCGCGGGTCTTCTTCACCGGTGCGTTCCGCAAACCGCGCGAGCTCAACTGGATGGTGGGCGTCACCCTCTTTCTGCTCGCGATCTTCAACGGGTTCGCCGGCTACTCACTCCTCGACGACCAACTGTCCGGGACCGGCCTTCGGATCGGGTACTCGATAGCCCTGTCGGTTCCGGTCGTCGGCACCTGGCTCACGTCCCTGCTCTTCGGAGGAGAGTTCCCGGGCGAGGACATCATCCAGCGGCTCTACGTGATCCACATCCTGATCATCCCGGCGGCGATCGCAGCGCTCCTCGGCGCCCACCTGTTCATGGTGGTGCGCCAGAAGCACACGCAGTTCCCCGGTCCCGGCAGGAGGGAGGACAACGTCGTCGGTGAGCGGATGTTCCCCACGTACGCGACGAAGGCGATCGGGCTCTTCTTCCTCACCGTTTCGCTGCTGTGCATGCTCGGCGGCCTCGTGCAGATCAACCCGATCTGGA
>JAGQSN010000390.1 GCA_020439555.1 Acidimicrobiales bacterium
GCGCCGAGGTCGAAGCCGCCGAAGCCCGGCTGTCCGGCGACGGCCTCGCCACCACTGGGGTCGACAACACCACCTGCTGCTACGCCTACAAGACCGAGACGTGGGTCGAGGATCCCGACGGCGCCCCCTGGGAGTGGTACGTCAAGACCGGCGACGCCGACCAGATGTCGAACACCACAGGCGCGAACGACAGCGGCCAGTGCTGTGCGCCCGCATCGAACAGCACCCCGGTCTCCCTCGGTACGAGCTCGGACACGACGACCGCCTGCTGCTGACAGCGGACCACGAGGCAGCCCCCAACCGCAGGCATCTGGGAGTCGCTGACCCGAGCACCGCGCCAGCCACACGAACCCCGCAACCCGCAGTTGGACCAGCTTCTAGCGGTAGGCCCGATTCGGTGGGAGCATCTCCGAAAGGGAACTGCGTAGGGGGTCGACAATGCAACACGACTGGGACGCGCTGCTGTGGAATCAATCGGCGGCTCTGGTCAGCCTGCTCGACGAGATCGACGACGAGGCCCTCGACGCACCTTCTCTCTGCGACGGATGGGCGGTCCGCGACGTCATCGGCCACATGCTCGTGGGTCACACGACACCCATGCCACAGATGCTGCGCCTCGTGTTGGCCTACCGCGGGAACATCCCCAAGGGATCGTTCGAAAAATCGAAGGAGAGGGCCGCGAGCTTGACCGCGGATGAACTCAGGCAGAACTGGCGCGAGGTCTCCGAAGGGCACATCCGCAAGGGGATCAGTCGGCTCGTCCCGCGCAAGGAAGGGTTCCTGGATCACTTCGTCCACGAGCAGGACATCCGGCGTCCGCTCGACCTTCCTGCACCGAGCGACGCCGCCCGGCTTCTCCCGGCGCTCGACGCCACGGTGTCGGTGAACGGCCCCATGTTCGCCCCGGCCAAGCGCGTCAAGGGAGTCCGCCTGGAGGCAACGGATGTGGATTGGCAGCACGGCGTCGGCCCCGTAGTGCGCGGCCCTGGCGAGGCGTTGGTGATGGCGGCGGCCGGGCGGAGCGCGGCCCTGGCGGACCTGGAAGGTGACGGAGTCCCGACTTTGAGTTCCTGATCGCCCTCGAACTGTTGCCGGACCGGACTCAATCCCCAGTCCCCAGGGAATGGATCATGTAGCCACGTCGACGAGCGATGCCCACCCCGCCTCAGTGGCAACCTGCGGTTGCGCCCAGAGACCGTGGCGCTGAGTTTCGAGATCCCGCCAGCTTCGGACGCACGGGTCAGGATCGACCTCCCCGGCACCCCGGTCTAGGTCTCCGCCGGTTCCACAAATCCCTTGGACGTGTGAGCCTGATCTGGGGGGTCGGCTGCATCGATCTGATCCATGATCTTGCGGAGTGCCCGCACTTGCTTGCGCAGCGCAGTGCGTCCGGGGCCGGTGATCGAGACCCAGGTGCGTGGCCTGGAACCGCTGGTGTCGCGGGTGAGCCTGACCAGACCCGCGTCGCGAAGGACTTCCAGATGACGTCCCAGGTTGCCGTCCGTGACCCCGAGTTCGCGCTTGAGGTGGCCGAAGTCTGCACGAGAGGCCCCTGACAGGGTGGCCAGGATTCCCAGCCGTACCCGTTGGTGCACATCGTCATCGAGGTCGTGAATCGGGTGTTCGGTCACCGACGGCCTTCCTGCTCTGTCGGTTCGGGTTCCGCTGAACCCCACAACATGAGTGCAGAGTACGCGAGGAGTTGCAGGGCTACGGCCGCGTTCCCCTGTGCCACGGTGGCCGCCAAGGCTGTGGCGACAGCCATCGCGGTGGCGGTTGCCGCGAGCCTCCAGGACCGCAACCACGCGGCCACCACACCGACAGCGGCAGCGAGCACCAGCGGCGGACCGAAATCGCTGACCCACTGACGCCCCGTCGTCATGCCGTCATGCGACACGGTGGCACCGAGAAACGTGCTCACGACGATGATCACCACCCACGGCCACACGGGAAACCACAACCCACAGGTGCGCGCATACCGGCGATACCACCAGAACGACGTGCCAACGACGCCGCCAAGCGCCGGTCCGAAGTAGGCCAACAGGTGGAACTGTCCTACGACCAGAACCACGGCCGCACCGACCAGGTACACAGCGGCGAGCAGCCTCAACGGCAATGCGATGGCGCGCCTGA
Source organism: Acidimicrobiales bacterium (assembly GCA_020439555.1). Lineage (GTDB taxonomy): Bacteria > Actinomycetota > Acidimicrobiia > Acidimicrobiales > Iamiaceae > Aquihabitans. The sequence continues at coordinate 2,134 of JAGQSN010000390.1, forward strand.
TCGCGTACGTACGCGAGATGACTCCGATCGCCTCTCGGTACGCGAGTTCGGCTGCCAATGGGTCTAGCACCCCATGACTCTGCATCGTAGAGTGACCTCGGTCAATACTCTGCCGTGCAGAGTTACTGGAAGGAAGACCGCTCATGATGCTCCTCCTACCCGTGATCGGCGGTGTTCTCGCCGGCTGGCTCGCCCCCACCAGAGCAGCCATCGCGATGCAGGTCGTGTTCGCTGTTCTGGGCGCGGGCATCGTCATCGCCAGTGCTCCACATCACGGCACCACCCAAGGCGCTGTGGCGATATGGGTGATCCCGCTGACGATCGTGTTGGCACCCGCTTGTCTGGCGATCGGCGTGCGCCTACGGAGGCGGCGGGTCGCTGTGTGAGGACGCTGGGCCGCATCGCGACGATCGGCGCTCTCGTCGAGGTCACCTGCTGGGTGACAGCTACCGCGATCCGCCCGGGGTCCTGGCGCTACGACATCAGCGCACTGTACGCAGCGGGATCGCCTCGGCCTTGGCTGGTCATGGTCGGCGAGTCGGCCCTGGGAGTCGCCCTCGGGGCTCTCGCGATCGGGCTGTGGCGCTGCCTCCCCCACAGCGATCACCGCATCGTCGGATGCGCGCTCCTCGCAGTCGCCAGCGTCGGCGAGTTCATGAGCGGCCTGACCCGGGACAGTTGTGAAGAGTCCGTGCCCGCCTGCTCCGGACATGCCTACACGACCCCCGCCGATTGGATCGAGGCTGCCGGCTCCCTCCTGGTCATCTTCGGCGTCGCAGCAGCCGCGCTCGTCCTCGCCACCACGCTTCCCAGACGTTGGTCGATCTACTCGATGGCGACCGGTGCCGCTGTTCTATGCAGCATCCTGGCCTGGCAGTCAGTCCCCTACCCCTGGGTGGGCAGTGTCGAACGAATCTTCGCCCTCGCCGTCGCTGCATGGGTGGCCGCCCTTGGTCGGCTGATCTCGAGGACCCATACCCCAGCAGCGAACTGCGCGGCAGCCCGGCCACGAACAAGGACTCCGCTCCCGACCTGCGTTGAGCCACATCCACCCCGCTCGAAGTCCGCAACTTCGCGCCGTTCATCTACGACGAGGTCATCAGCCTGTTCTCCGGGGCCATGAGCGCAGCGGTGCTGCGGCTGAACGCTGGCGAACGAGGTGCGGGCAGCGCACGACATGTTGCCGTAGGACCTCTGCTTCACGCATCAACAGGTTGGGCCTACGGCCAGGGTGCGGTCCGCGGTTCGGGTCGCGTGCCCGGCGGTGTCAGTGGCCTCGACGTGCCAGACGATCGGTCCTTCACCCGGCGTGGCGACGGGACCGATCCGCCCCTGATGGACACCGCCCGACAAGGTCATCGTGGTCCGGGTGGTTCCTCCGACGGCCTTGGTCCAGACCAAGGTGGCGGTGACCGCACCCTCGTCGGTGACATGGGCCGACACTGCCGCTGACCGGCAGGCAGATCCCGTGAACACGATTCTCGTCCGGTCGATGGTGACCCCCGAGACGACCGGAGGCAGGTCCGGCGCGGTGGTCGTCGTCGTGGAGGAGGTGGTCGAACTTGCAGGGTCAGTTCGGGAGGTCGTGCCCACTCCGGGCGATGTCGTGGCAGTGCCGGGAACGGGGGTCGACGACTCCGGCGTCACCCCGGGATCGCCAGGCACCACCACTAGCGGCTGGGAACTACTCGTCGGGCCTTCCACCGAATCGTGAGTTGAACCGGCCGTCGGCTCGGTGGTGGTGAAGCCGGTCGCGACATCACCTGTCGTGGAGCGAACAGCCAGGTGGGAGCGATCTCGCTCGGCCGCGTCAAGCACGGCCGCGACCAGAGCCAGGAGCAGAACCCCGGCCGCCACCGCCGCGACAGCCAGCACCCGTCGACGCGGCGCGCCCTTGCTGCCACCGCCCTGAGAAGGTCCTGTACCCCGAGCCAGATCATCGAGAATGCGCTGGCGCAGACCGAGCGGAGCAGCCAGCGCAGGCGCCGCCCCGAGCAAGGCGGTCGGGCTCACGAGCTTGCGCCGGCGCTCCCCGCACACGTCGCAACCGTCGATGTGGCGCGCCACCCGCTTGCGAACGAGCGGAGACAAGGTGCCGTCCCACCCCTGCAGGATTCGGTCCAACTCGGTGCAATCACCTCGTCCCGTACGGCCCACGAGCAGAGCACCGAGCGATCGGTCCACGAGGTCACGCGCCCGGTTGAGAAGCACAGCGGCGTGATGGGCACTCACCCCAAGTGCCTCGCCCAGATCCTTACCGACGAGCCCCTTGCGAAAGTGGAGGTCGATGACGGCGAGGTCTCGGGGCTCGAGGCCACCCGCAGCGTCCTGCACCATCTGTGCTAGCGCAGCCTGATCGTGTTCGACGCCCTCCTCGCTCGCCGTCAGGTCCGCAGCCATGGGTGCGACCTCGGCCACGTCCGCTGTCGGAACGATGCGGGTCCGCTTCCGGGTGCGAGCCAAGGCTGAGGTCCGACAGATGGAATAGAGCCAAGGTCGAAGCCTGTCGGGGTCTCGCAGTTGGTCGATCTTGCGAGCAGCCGTGAGGAAGGCGTCGTGCAACGCATCTTCGGCCTCGTGACGGTCCCGCAGAATGGAACAACAGTGGTCGTAGAGCCGGTCGGCGTACCGATCGTAGATCTCCGCCCACGCCTCCCGATCTCCGGAGCGCGCTCGACGCACCAGCCCCGCGTCGTCCATGTCGAGAGTGTACGTAGGCACTTCACCGGGTCCCCCGCGTAACGGCTGCCGCTGTGACCGCTCCCGCTGCCGACAGCACGATGAGAATCCAGCCGAGCGCCCGTCGCTGCGAACCCCCCGAGTCCGGGTTCGAACCGAAGGTCGAGGGGGCGACCTCGGCGCCGAAGGCGGCATCCCCTGTTTCGTCCGCTTCGGTCGTGGTCGTGGACGGTTGGGTCGTCGTGCTGTTGGACGACGCTGACTCGACGGCGGCCGCGTCCTGCTCGGGCGTCGAGTGCACAGAACCGTCTTGAGCCGTAGGTGTTGGCGACTCGTCCGTCGTCGGCGGCAACCCGGGGTCCGCCGGAGCCTCGGCACCCGGGTCTGCACCGCCTGGGTCGACGTCGTCGTCGACGATGGTGCCGACGGCCTCGGTGTCACCGATCTCGGCCCCGTCGATCTGCTCCACCATCACGGCGAAGACCTCATCGCCCTCGACATCGGAGTCTCCGACGACCGAGACCTCGTAGGACTTCGAGGTCTCGCCGGGCGCATAGATCAGGTTCACAGCGGGTCCGTCGAAGTCGGGACCCTCCTCCGCGGTTCCGTCGACGCCAAGGACCTTGGCCGTCACGATCTCGTCGGACGCGAAGCTCAGTTCGACGGTGAACACGAAGACGGTGTCGCCTCCCGTGCCCTCCAGGTGGCTCACGTCACCGACCGAGATCTCGGGATCCTGGGGTCCTGCGGTGAAATCTAGGTCCGGCGTCGGCGGGGTCGCAGAAGCGGGCGACGAGAGGGCGAAGGCGAGCGCAGCAGTTCCCAAGAGTGTTCGGGCCGCTGCACCCAGCCCGACGAAGCGTCGGCCCCGGGCGCTCGATTCCACCGGGCTGGTTGACGGGACGGTGTGTGAGCAGTTGGTTCGCATCCTTCGTGCCTCCTCGGGCGTGGGTTCACCAGAGGGACGCGTCGAACGGCGAAGCGATCACAGAAAGTTCGAGATGCCCCATGTCGACCGATTGCGATCAGGTCACATCCGACTTTCTGTGATCGCGACGGCCGGACACGCGTCCCTTCCCTGAGGGAGCACCAGGCTCCCATCCAGAACAAGGACGGTGTCGTCATGGCGAACCATTCGAACATCGCAGCCCGGCTCCGGCGCACGCGGCGCAACATCGCATTGGCAGCGGTCCCGGTGCTGCTTCTCCTCACAGCGGCAGGCGTGGGCATGGTCACGGATGGCCCGAAGCACGCGTCGGTCGAACACGCCGCCTTCGGCAACGTCGGCGAAAGCCGCGTGACCGGCCCGAGCGACGGATCGAGCAAGGACGAAACGAATCCTGGCAGTACGGTTTCCACGCCCACCACGGCATCCACCAACTCGAGTGGCGGTCGGGTCGCCGACGGAACCGACATCAGCTGGAGCGACAAGGGTTCCAGCGCTGCGAGCTCCGGACCTGGAAGTGGGTCCGACGAGAACGACGACGCCCACTTCCCCGATGTTCCCGATGCCGACGAGCACGGCCCGGATCCGTGGTACCCGCCGCCTGTCGGACCCGACGACCTCGCTCCCCACCCAATCGTCCTCGATCTGGTGAGCCCGATCGATCCCGAACTGGGTGAAGTTGGCCAGCAGAACGCCGATGGCTTCGCAACCGACGTGGGCTGTGGCGGCAACTGCATCATCGACGCCAAGGCTCGCGTCGGCGGAAGGGATGCCTCCTTCACCGTCGTCACGAACACGGCGGCCCGCATCTGGGTCGTCATCGACGGCGCAATCGGGGTGAAGGACAGCGGGATCACGCGGACGAAGCACTGGGAAGTCGACTTCGACGGCTTGGCGCCGGACACGACCTACCACGTCACGCTCGTGGCCGAGGATCAGTTCGGCCGGGCGAACCACCGCTACGGCCAGATCCACACCAAGCAGCGGAAGGTCACAGTGAGCTTCACGTCGATCCACGTCATAGACGACGCCGACCACGGCAAACTCAACCGGGGCGAGATCGAGTTCTTCGTGAATGTCGACGGGGACTGGAAGCCCGAGGCACACGTGGGCAAGCAGAAGATCAGGAGCGGCAAGAGCATCCACATCGACGCTGACGACCGCACCTTCACGCTTACCGGAACCGACCGGATGCTCGGCCTCGCCGTACAGGGGATCGAGTGGGACAAGGGCTACTGCTCCCAGGGGACCTACCCGTTCAATGGCATGGGAGGTGGCGATGCAGGTGAATGCATCGACTACGCAACGGCCGTCGGAACGCTCGACCTCGACGACCTCACGGTGCCCGACCCAGCGTTGCCGGGAGCACACGACGCCTACTTCGAGATCGAGACCACGCAGCACTACCTCAAGTTCGAAGTCTTCGGAACCGTCGACATCTCCTACGTCTGATGCGCTCTTTGGTCGACTGACGGTCAAGGCGGTTCGGTCCCCCGCTCGACGAGGAGCACGGGACCGATCCGCGTCCAGCGAGCGGCTCCGGCCCGGCTGAATGGTGGCCGATCGTCAAACGCCAGACGGCCCGCCAGGCCCCTGACGGACAGCATGTTTGGTGTTCGACCCCAGGCGAGCTTGGTCCGCTTCCGGGCAGGGGTGAGCTCGTAGCGTTCGGATTCGTGGAGGAGTTGCCGCGGGGCTTGCACGAGGCTCTCGTCACGGAGGGTTTGCGGGCGCGGCTGGTCGCACTCCCGGATCCGGACGCGGTCGAACAGCGGGCGTTGGCTGCAGCCGAGGCTGCTGATCGGATCGCGTGGCACGTGAGTCGGGAGATCGAGCGGTCCCTCGCCGACGTGAAAGAGGACGATCGGGCGCAGGTCGGAATCGACGTGGCGCGTTCACTGCTCCAGCGGCTCGGTGATCTGGTGACGACCGATCCTTCGGCGCTACCGGTCGAGTCGGCAATGGTGTTGGAGACGGTGCTCTCTCGCCGGCTCGATGGCAGCCTCGAACCGATCGAGCGACCGATGATCCCGCTGCTCGATACGACGTTGCTGACCAACGCGCCGGGCGAGCCGAGCCTGTGGAGCCAGCTGCGCTCGGAGATCGACTCGGCCGATCGGGTGGACGTGATCATGGCGTTCATCCGGCGGAGCGGCATCGCCCCATTGCTCGATGCCCTCCGCCGCCATACCGAGAAGGGACGCAGGCTTCGGGTCCTCACCACGACCTACACGGGGTCGACGGAGAAGACGGCGCTCGACCTACTCGTGGACCTCGGCGCCGAAGTCCGGGTCTCCTACGACGTGACCACCACCCGCCTGCACGCGAAGGCGTGGGTGTTCCACCGGGCGACCGGGATCTCGACGGCCTACGTCGGCTCGTCCAACCTCACCCACTCGGCCC
>JAGQSN010000391.1 GCA_020439555.1 Acidimicrobiales bacterium
CCCGGCTCGCCGGTGCGGTGGTAGCGGCCAGGGCCTCGTGCGGGATCGGCGCACGAGGTGAGCGGGTGTCGGGTAGGACCCTGATGCCAGAAGCGACCGGAGATCTGTCGGCGCGGTGCGGAGGCGACCGCGTTGGCGAGGTTCACACGTAGGCGCCGTCGACGAAGGCCTCAGCCGCCTCGCGAACGGTGTCGTACTGATCCTCGGCGAGTAGATCGACCGGTCGTTGGCCCTCTAGGAGCCGGTTCTTCGCATGGAGCCACTGGCCGACGCCGCGGGGCGTCAGCGAGTCGGACAGGAGGATGACGAGGTCGCGAAGTTGGGCGAGCCGGTCGTAGCGGTCGGGCCGGATGTCGCTGGTCTTCCATCCCCGCACCGCACGGTCGGTCACGTGGGTGACAGCTGCGACATCGCCTTGGGTCACTCCGAAGAGCTTGAGTGCGTCGACGATCTCGCTGGCTTCGACTGCTCGGTCCAGGGTGGGGGCCATTTCCGATTCCTGTTCTACTTCCGCTTTTGCTTCCGCTCAGGCTACCGCCAACCTAGCGGGCCTGCAACGGCAAGCAGGACCTCACGGGATCGTCACCGCGTCTCGATGGGCCGGTCGGCGCCAACTGAGGATGACCAGGAGCGCCAGGCCCCCGAGGAGGGCTGACCACGAGACGAGCCACAGCCACGAGGCATGCGTCGAGGTCACGCCGCCGTCTTCCTGGAAGCCTGCGCAGTAGGGCCCTGGTGGCCACGCCGACCATTGGACTGGTTCCGTGTACGAGCCTCCCGTCGGATGGCAGGACCCGCTCGCGGCTCCGACGGTCGCCCAGACCGCGAGCAAGGCGAAGAACCCCCAGATCGACCACAACGCGATCCGCCAGCCGCGACTCGGTGCCGAGGTTTGCACAGCGTCGGTCGTCTGGCCGGAGGTCATCATCATTGGATCGGGCAAGTCCCTGTCTCCTCGATCGAGAACAGTCTGGCAAGTGGCCAGCTGCCGAGCACGGAGTTCCCGGTCGACGGCCAGCTCCATCCTGAGTCGTTGACCCGCCAACCCGACCAGGAACCCTCACCCGGAGACCCATGCTCCACACAGGTGCACCGGACGGTGCCGGTGCCGTGTCCCGGTCGGCGGTGACCTCGACCGGGACGCTCATCCCGGTCCGGGACGGCTGTCCCGGTCGCGTCCCGGGACGATCCCGGTGACGAATCACGCGAGATTCGGCCTGCTGATCGGCCTAGTGGGTTGTGATCAGCATCGCGAGGCTCGCTGCCAACGCCGACACGGCGATCTACTACCTCGAGGCCATCGCCAACGACCGGGACGACTACTACGTCGCCTCCGGTGAGGTGCCCGGCCGGTGGCTCGGGTCGGGGAGCACGCTCCTCGGCCTGGACGGCGAGGTGACGCCCGAGGGTCTCCGGGCGATCCTCGACGGGGTCGACCCTCGCACCGGCGAGGCGCTCGTCGGCTACCGGAAGAACAGCGGGTTCGACCTCACGCTCTCGGCTCCGAAATCGGTGTCGCTCCTGTGGGGACTCGGCGACCGAGACACGACCGAGCAGGTCGTCGCCGCTCACGACCAGGCCGTGCTCGCCGCCCTCGCCTACCTGGAAAGCGCGGCATGCACGGTTCGGCGAGGCAAGGCCGGGAGCGTCCAC
>JAGQSN010000042.1 GCA_020439555.1 Acidimicrobiales bacterium
GTGTTCCTCGACGCGATCGCGTCGCATCGGATGGGCGCGGCGTTCGAGTTCGCGGCGAACACCGGGATGCGTCGCGGGGAGGTGCTCGGCGTGCGGTGGCGCGACATCGACCTCGATGCCGGGAGGGTGTCGGTGCGTCAGGCGTTGGTGTCGGTCGCGTACAAGGTGTCGATCTCGGACGTGAAGACCGGGACGAGCCGCCGCACGATCGACATCGAGGAGGACCTGGTCCAGGTGCTGTCGGACTGGCGGAAGGTCCGAACCGAAGAACGTGGCGGCATCGACCCGGACCCGGACGACTTGGTGTTCGTGAAGGCCGACGGAACCTCGCCACACCCCGACGTGTTCAGCCAGCTCTTTGACCGCACCGTCGCCAAGCTGGATGTCCCCGACATCTCCCTGCACGACCTGCGCCACACCCACGCCACGCTGCTGTTGAAGGCTGGCGTGAACGTGAAGGTCGTCAGCGAGCGGCTTGGCCACGCCAACATCGCGTTCACGATGCACGTGTACCAGCACGTGCTACCCGGGATGCAGGCCGCCGCGGCCGACACGTTCTCTCTGCTCCTGCGCAACGAGCGCAACAAGGCTCGGGCCGACCTCGAGGAAGACGAGGCCGAAGACCCCGCTGAGGACGGCGACGTCAACGTCGACCCGAGCGACGAAGGCGACGGCGACGAGGACGAGCGGTGACCGCCCGGGAGTCGACCCTCGGTCCGAGCGCACTTGCCGAGTCCGCGGCCGAGGCGGTCCGCACGCTCAACCACCTCACCCTTCACGCTCCATCGGCGGAGGTGCCCGGCTGGGAAGGCGTGAGCGACGTGTACCGGGTACTGGGCGAGCTGAGGGTCCTGGTCGAGCGCGTGCCGCAGGTGCTGCGCCAGGTCGCGAAGCACCTCGAGCAGTCTGCGAGTTCCTACGAGGTCGACGATGCCGCGCCCGCCCCGGCAGCCGAGATGATCGCCGCAGCGGTCCTCGGGTTGCGTCGTGCCCAGGAACCACTCAGCGACGCCGGTGAGCTGATCGGTGCAGCCCAATCGGTCGCCGCTCACCTCTACACGCCGGCGCCAGTGCGGGTCGGTGGCTCGGCATCGATGGCCGGCGGCTGAGGGTTTCGGCCGTGGCTGACCTTCACGCCGTCTACTACCGAGCGCCCGACGGCAGCGAGCCGGTGCGCGACTTCCTCGACGCGCTTCAAGTCGAGGCCGCCGCGCGACCTTGGCGTTGCAGATCGACCGGCTGAACCTCCTGAGTGACGAGGTGCCTCACCTCCCGTTCCCCCACAGCTCCCAGGTCGACGGCGAGCTTCGAGAGCTTCGCTGCCACTACGGCCGGCAGCTGTTCCGAGTCCTGTATCGCCGTTCGGATCGACTGCTGGTTCTGCTGCACATCTTCGCCAAGCGGACCGCGAAGATCCCGGCCTCGGACATCACCATCGCGCACGACCGGTGGGCGGACTTCAAGGCGAGGATGGACGCGGACCCTCGACGACCTCCAAGGGCCGCCGGACACGACGCCCCGGAGATAAGTTCGCAGAACTGCTAACCTGCTCGGTGAGGTGAAGGACATGGACAAGAGCGACAGCCCCATCGGATCCAGCGTCAAGGACCACATCGGCGCCGACCGCACCCGCAGTGCCCAGTACCGCGACACCCAGGACCGGCTCCGCCCATTCGAGGAGATCGCTCGCATGGTGATCATGCGACGCGCGCAACTCGGCCTTACCCAACAGGAGCTCGCCGAGCGGATGAGCACCACCAAGTCGGTGATCTCGCGCATCGAGAGCGGCCAGCACCGCAGCGGCACCGACACCCTGCGCCGACTTGCTGAGGCTCTCGACGGTCACGCCGTGATCGGCTTCGAGTTCGACTCCAAGCCGCCGTCCACCGGCGACTTCGTCCGTCTGTAGGCCTCGGCGGTCATCCCGTAGATGAAAGGAGGATCGTGATGGACCCGTCCCGCGAGAACTCCATCTCCGTCCTCGACCGGGAGCTGCTGCTCGTCGACGTCGGAGGTGGCGCCGAGACCCACCTCGCCGCGGTCGCCCAAGAGGGAGGTCGCTCAGCAGAGCACCAGGGAAACGACCCGGCACCGGCGAACGGACGATGGAAACGCACCACGATGTGCGGGCGCCCGTGGAACCGGATGGCAGCCGGAGCCGACGAGCTCCTTCCGCTCTGGCGAGACCCAGCGTTCGCCCCGACCTGCCGCTCGTGCCTGAGGATCCTCGACACCTGGTTCCCCGCCGCCGACACGCCAGCCGGCGTTCACCTGCTCGCCGCCGTCGTCGCCGAAGAGGTCATCCAGTTCAGCTCGGCCTACATCACCAGCGTCCCGGTCGAGCAGGTCGAAGCCGTCCGCCGGGCCGTCCGCCAAGCTCTTCGATCCGCCAGCTTCCGCTCCAACACCACGGTCATCGACGGGGTCGTCCACGTCTGGTCCGACGATGCCTACCAGGCCCTCGACCCGGCCGAGATCGGGAAGAGCGTCACCGGAGCGATCGAACGAGCCATGAGCGGCTCCGACGCCTCGGCGATCGAGCAGCCCGTCGGCCCCGGACCGATCGATTGGCACACATGGGTGATCGATACCTGACGGCCGACTCGCGTCGAGGCGCATGCCCGGGGGTCTGCCAGCGGCAGGACGCCGATCACCCTGGTGGGTGTTGGGACAACGCTGACCAGGCCAGAGCTACATTCAGCCGTGATGACAACGATCTACACAACCCAGGAGTGGAAGGGCTACGGGAAGCAGAACTACTACTGGAATGAGTATCGGCGTGAAGGCGACACCATCGTCAAGTACAAGTGCCACAGGCAGAAGTTCTTCGA
>JAGQSN010000043.1 GCA_020439555.1 Acidimicrobiales bacterium
TCAAGGTCTCGGCCGTGCCGTTCCAGAACTGGGCACCCGATGCCTACGAGGGTGCACCTACCCCGATCACCGCGTTCATGTCGGTAGCCACGAAGGCGGCCGGTTTCGTGGCCCTGATCGAACTGATCTTCATCGGGTTCCTCGGACGCGACGACGTCATCCGGCCGATGATGTTCATCCTCGCCGCCCTGACGATGTTCGTCGGCAACGTCATCGCCCTGCGTCAGACCAACATCGTCCGCCTGTTCGCGTACTCCTCGATCGCCCAGGCCGGTTTCATCCTCGCCCCGCTGGCCGTCGTCACCGGTGGTGACCCTGCAGTCATGCACCAGATCCTCCAGTCGATGGTGATGTACCTGGTCGCCTACACGGTGATGAACCTCGGTGCGTTCGCTGTGATCATCGCCGTGAGCCGACGGACCGGCACCGGCGAACTGGACTCCTGGGGTGGGCTGTTCAACTACGCCCCCGCCCTCGCCGTCACGATGGCCGTGTTCCTGTTCTCCCTCGGTGGCATCCCGCCGATGGTCGGCTGGTTGGCCAAGTTCCGGTTGTTCCAGGCGGTGGTCGGGGCCGACACGGCTTCCGGCTACGTGATGGGCGGGATCATGGCGATCAACACCGTCATCTCCCTCGCCTACTACCTGGGCATCGTGCGCCGGATGTTCATCGACGACGCTCCCGACGGCGACCACTCGCCGATCAGGGTCCCGCTGCCTCTCGTTGCGGCGATGGGTGTGGCGGCCGTCGCTCTGATCGTCACCGGTGTCCTGCCGGGCACGCTCAGCGACCTCGCCAAGTCCGCCTCCCTCGCCGCAGGCTGAGCCAGCGGGTTGTCCGGTGGCCGATGGGGCGAACCGGAACGACTTACGGGACCTGATCGCTCGTCGGATCGAGGCGTCGGGGCCGATCGGCTTCGACGAGTACGTCGCGCACGCTCTCTACACACCGGGGCTCGGCTTCTACTCCGGTGGTGGAGGAGCCGGTCGGCGACGTGACTTCCTGACGAGCCCGGAGGTCGGTCCGCTGTTCGGCGCGGTAGTGGCGAAGGCGTTCGACGGCTGGTGGATCCGAGCGGGCCGGCCGGACCGGTTCGTGGTGGTCGAGGCAGGCGCCGGGCCAGGGACGCTCGCCAGATGCGTCCTCGCCGCCGCACCGCAATGCAAGGACGCGCTCGAGATGATCCTGGTCGAGCCGGCCGAGACCCAGTGGTCGACGCATCCGGTGGACGTCACGAGCAGGCGTGACCTACCCGGCCCGGCCGAGCTGGGTGGAGCGACCGTGGTCGTCCTCGCCAACGAGCTGTTGGACAACCTCCCCTTCGGGCTGGTCGAGTTCACCGAGACCGGTTGGTGCGAGGTTCGTGTGGGGTGGGCGGATGGTCTCGTGGAGGTTCTCGAGCCCTTGGACGATGGTCGTTCGGCCTGGTGTCGGGCCAAGGCCGGGGGCAGTGTCGACATCGGTGCTCGCATGCCGGTACTGGCCGATGCCGCTTCGTGGCTGGGCGATGCCCTTTCGCTCGCATCGTCGGCGACCGGCGGGAGGGTGGTCGTGATCGACTACTCCTCGACCTCGCCGCAGTTGGGGCGGCGTCCATGGACCGAATGGGTTCGCACCTACTCGGGACACGGTCGCTCTGGTCATCCCCTCGCCGAACCTGGCACGTGCGACATCACCGTCGAGGTGGCCGTCGACCAGCTGATGTCCGTCGCCGAGCCGGTCTCGAACCAGACGCAGGCCGACTTCCTGCGTGCCCACGGCATCGACGACCTCGTCGAGGAGGGCGCTGCGAAATGGCGTGAGCAGGGCATCGGCGGCGGACTCGAAGCCATCGCCGGCCGAAGCCGAGTCCACGAGGCCGAAGCCCTGCTGGACCCGACCGGCCTGGGAGCGTTCCGAGTCCTGGAGTGGGAGCCGGGCCCACGTTCGGCTCGCTCCGATCTCTGAGAGAACGCAGCGGTAGGGACGGTCAGGGGAGGAGGGCGTCCGGGGGTAGGGCGACGATCCCCGTCGCGCCCATCGAGCGCAGTTCGCCGAGGCGGTTCCACAGAGCGTCGGTCGCGACCACGAAGTGCACCGCGACGAGGTCGTCGCGCCCGGCGAGCGGGACGACCGTCGGTGAGGCGAGCCCGGGAAACACGGTTCGCAGGTCCTCGATCCGATCCTTTGGCAGGTGGAGCATCACGTAGCGGTGCGCCCGAGCCTTCAACGCCGCGCTGATCCGCAGGACCAGATCGTCGATGACCGCGATGTCGGGCCGATGCACGAGCTGTGCCTCGCACTCCGCGATGGTCGCGAGCACCCCGAGGCGGTTCTGGCGCAAGCTCGTCCCCGTCTCCGTGTTGTCGACGATCGCATCGGCGATGCCGGCCGCGCAGACGCCTTCGAGCGATCCGCCCATCGTGAGGATCGTGGCGTCGACGCCGTTGTCCCGCAGGAACCGCTCGGTCAGGTTCGGCATGTGGGTGGCCACGACACCGCCGGCGAGGTCCGCGAGCGATGAAGGGCCGTCGGTCTCCCGCGCTGCCACCACCAGCGTGGAGCGGGAACCTCCGAGTCCCAGCGAGGGGAGGTGGTCGGTTCCGTGTTCGAGGGAGATGTCCGTGGCGATGAACGCCCCGTCGATGGTGCCGGCGGCGAGGGCCGCGGCGGCGTCCCTCGGACGCATCTCGATCAGTTCGAGGTCGTCGGTCCGCACGATCGACCCTCGACCTCGTAGCCCTCCGATGGCGTAACCGGCTGTCGTGAGGATCTCGACCACGACATCGCGAAGTCGGCCCTTCGAGGGCACGGCCACGCGGGTGCGGTCGGAGCCGGTCACGGGTGCACCTCGCTCGCTGCCGTGGTGGGTGCCGGTGGGACGGCGGCCTGCTCAGCGGTTTCGCTCGCGTATGTGCTGTGGCGTGCCGGTCGACCGTGACGGTCACGCAGCACCGCCTCCACGTCCTCCCACGCGACCCCGGCCCCCACCAGCGCAGCCAGAAGGTGGAAGACGAGGTCGGCTGCCTCCTCCGCGGTGGCGGCCTTGTCGATCTCGCCGGCTTGCAGCTCCAGGCAGACCTCGAAGGCCTCCTCCATCAGCTTGCGTTGAGCGAAGGCGGGATCCGTGACGAGCCGTGCGGAGTAAGAACCCTCCGGCTGGTCGGAGCGCCGCCCCCTCAGGAAAACGTCTAGATCCGAGAGGAACGAGGACGGTTCCGAATCGGTCACGGTCGGCAATGCTACGGGCCTTCGAGGTGGTGCCCGAAGCCGAATCGCCCGCAGTCGTCAGGGGAGAAGGAAGTCCTGGACCAGCTCGACGAGCGGGGGACGGAGGCCACGCAGCTTCTGTTGGTCGCCGGTCACGAGCGGCATGGTGACCATCGACCCGAGTCCGGCGACGATCAACTCGCAGGCGAAACGGCGTTCGTCGTCGTCGATGCCGAGCATCGAAGTGATCTTGTCGGTCACGCGGCGTTGGAACTCCGAGCGCAGGGCCATCGCCTCGGGTCCCGCCGCGTAGACCTCGATCAGGTAGAGGCGGGCGAACGCCTCGTTCTCGATGATCCCGTCCAGGTACGCATCGATCACGGCATCGAGGTGTTCCGTGGATGTGCCGGGTGCCTCGGCTATCACCTCGAACAGGGACAGGAGGAGGTCACCCGCGACGGTCAGGGCCGCGACGAAGCAGTCCTGTTTCGAGGAGAACTGCTGGTAGAAGGTCTCGCGCGACACGCCTGCACGTTTGATGATGTCGGTCACCGACGTGCCCACGTAGCCCTTGGCGGCCATGGCATCGGCGACACCGACGAGCATGCGGTCGCGCTGAACCTTCGCGACCTGTTCGCGCGTCAGATTGTGTCGTCCCCTCGGGAGCGCTCCGCTCGGGCTCTCGACCATGCGACGACGCTACCGGACGGGCTCCGCTCTTCGGCGTGGACGGTCCGGTTGGACCCGCAACGCTGTGAGGACCCCGGCGAGCATCTGATAGTGGCCGGCGAGGAGTAGCAACTCGATCGCCGAGCGCTCGTCGATGTGCCGCCGAAGTTCGGTCCACGTCGGGTCAGATACGTCCCCGGTGCGGACCAGCTCGTCGGCGGTCGTGAGGATCGCTCGTTCGCGGAAAGTCCATCCATCCGCCTCCGGTCCTTGCGTCAGTCGTTCGACGTCCGCTTCGGACACGCCGGCCCTGCGGCCCAGCCTGCGGTGGTGTTCGAACTCGTAGAGGTTGCCGCAGGTGTGCGCGACCCTGATGATCACGAGTTCGGTCTCGCGGCGGGGGAGGGTGCCGCCCGGCATAAGCCGACCGGCGAATCGCAGCCACCCGCGGAACAGTTTGCGATGACGTCCGAGCGTCAGGAAGAGGCGCGGGGGTTCGGTGCCTGTCACCCGTCCCGACACCTTGGCGAACACCCAGGTGAACGTGCCCACGTCGCGCCGCGTGCCGGGTGCGATCCGCGGCGCCGGCCACCCCTCCGGCGGTGTCGGAGGGGTGGCCGGGCTGCCCTGGAGGTCTCCGCTCACCGGCTGCTCCCGACCGTGGCCTCCCGGTCGTCGGTCGGTTGCGGCGTGGTGAAGTCGACTCGCTCGCGTCGGGCGATCTCCAAGGCCGCGCGCAGGTTGCGGCGCGCGGCCACGTCGATCACCCGCTGGGCGAGCATCCGGGTCGGCAGCACCGGGACGAGCTGACGCGGGACGACGATGCGCCGCGACCTCCTCGCTATCCCGGCGGTGACGCTCCGAATGGCCACTTCGACGGGGGTGATCCGGGTGAAGGCGCCGTCGCCGACGAGCTTCTTGGCCGCTTCGGTGCCGAAGCCTCGGCTCGTCATGTCGGTGTCGAGTTCGGAGAAGTACGCGACTCCGACCTTCGCTCCAGTACCCGACAGCTCGATCCGCAGGGTGTTGCCAAGGGCCTCGACACCAGCCTTCGACGCCGAGTACGCGCCCATCAGCGGGAGGTGGACGGCGGAGGCCATCGACGACACCAGAAGCGCATACCCGCCGGGGTGGGAGATGTGCGGTCCTGCTGCGCGGATCGTGTAGTAGCTGCCGATCAGGTTGACCGCGATGGTGCGTTCCATGACCGTCGGGTCGCCTCCGAGCAGTGGGAGCTGGGCGGCGATGCCTGCGTTGGCCACGAACACGTCGAGGCCACCGAGCGCCGCGACGGCCGCTTCGACGGCGACCTCGACATGTTCACGGTCCGCGATGTCGCACTCGAACCAGGGGGCGTCGCCGCAACGTCCGGCGACGTCTTCCAACAACTCGGGCTCGAGTCCGAGCAGGGCGACCCTGGCGCCTTCCAGGTGGAGGCGCTCGGAGAGCAGGGCGCCGATGCCGCGCGCCGCACCGGTGACGAGGACCCGCCGACCTTTCAAGGTGGGAGTGGAGAACATGGCCGGATCCTACCAAACAGTGAACACAAACGTTCATGGATGGACGTTCCGGGTGTACGCGTGCGACCATCGGCATCGACGTAGCGGCCTCGCCGCCCTGCCGCCCCGCCAGCCAGCGGAGCCCGTCGCCGATCGGCGACTTACCTCGGGTGCAGCCCGGTCGAGACGAGGCGTCGGTGAAGGAACCGACTCACAACGAAGGCGTCAGGGCCGATGCAGGCCACCCGGACAGATGGCGGATCCTCGCGGTCCTTTGTGCCGCGCTGTGCATCGTCGTCCTGGACAACACGATCCTCTCCGTCGCTGTGCCGAGCATCGGCGACGGCCTCGGTGCCAGCGAGTCCGAACTCCAGTGGATCGTCGCGGCCTACAGCCTCGTCATCGCCGGCCTCCTCCTTCCCCTGGGAGGAGTGGGCGATCGGACGGGGCGGCGGCGGCTGTTGTTGTGCGGGGTGGCAGGCTTCGGGGCCGCCTCGGCCCTCGCCGCTTTCGCCGGATCGGCCGGGCAACTCGTCGTGGCCCGCTTCCTGCTCGGTGTCGCCGGTGCGGCGACCATGCCGGCGACGCTCGCGGTGCTCGGCAACGTGTTCCCCGAGCACGAACGGGCGCGTGCGATCGCCCTCTGGTCGGGTGTGTCCAGCGTGGCGGCAGGGGGCGGTCCCGTCGTGGGCGGTCTACTGCTACGTCATTTCTGGTGGGGGTCGATCTTCCTCGTGAACGTCCCGGTGACGATCGCCGTGTTCATCGCCGCCTGGCGTCTCGTGCCCGATTCCCGTGACCCGGCCACCCCGAAGATGGACGTCGTCGGGTCGCTCACGTGGACCGTTGCGCTGACGGCCCTGCTCTTCGCCGTGATCGAGGGTGGCGAGATCGGTTGGACCTCAGCCCTCGTGCTCGCTTGCTTCGGCGCAGCCGCGGTCCTGCTGGTCTGCTTCGCCTGGTGGCAACGTCGAAGCGACCACCCGCTGCTGAGCCCGGCGACCGTCGCCGATCGGCGGATGCAGGCGGGCATGGTGATCGTCCCGGTGCTGTTCTTCGCCGTGTTCGGACTCCAGTTCATCCTCACGCAGTGGTTGCAAGGCGTGAAGGGCCTGACGCCCCTGGCAGCCGGAGCCGTCTTCGTGCCCCACGCCGTCGCCGTCCTCGTCGGGTCGTTGGCGTCGACGCCTCTCGTCGAACGATTCGGGGCGATGCGTACCGTCGTCGGTGGCGTCGCGGTGATCGTCGCCGCGCTGTGCGGGGCAGCGCTCCTCCATACCGACCTCGCCCCGATCGCGGTCGCGGTCGCCGTCCTCGGCCTCGGTGTCGGGTTGGCGTGCCCGCCCGGCGTGGAGCTCATCATGGGATCTGCACCACCCGAACAGGCCGGTCAGGCGGCGGGAATCAACGAGACGATCGTCGAGGCCGGCGGTGCGCTGGGGGTCGCGGTCCTCGGGTCGGTTCTCGCCGCGGCCGCCGGTGGTGCGGGGAGCATCGCGCCGGAACATCTCGTTGGTCCGGGTTCCGACGGAGCTCGACAGGCGTTCACGGACGCGCTGACAGCACCGATCTGGGTCACCGTCGGAGTGCTCGTCGTGGGAGCAGCGGTCGTCGTCCGACGGACCCGCGGAACCTCGGCCGATCGTCCCCCTGGTGGCGATGACCGAGGTGAGGCTCAGGCCGAGAACCCCGGTGAGGTCTCGGCGGGTCGGTCGGCATCCTGATCGCTGCCGGGGGTGGGGCGGTCGAGTCCCCCGTCGAGGTGGGAGGTGTCGTTCACCCGCCTGATCGTCCAGCGGTCACCGTGCACCACGAGGTGGGAGATCGACGCGTTGTCGCAACCGACGAAGGTGAATGGACGGGCGCCGGAGGCGAGCGCCAACACCTGGCCGATCACACCTCCGTGGGTCACCGCGACGACCCGGCGGTCGGGATTGACGGCGCAGATCCGTTCGACCGCACCGCGGACCCGTGAGGCGAAGGTAGCGGCCGGTTCGGCTCCAGGGATCACGTCCCAACGCTGTTCCTCGAACATCCGGATCGCGATCGGGTCACCGGCGGCCACCTTCTGACGGAAGAGGCCACCTTCCCATTCACCGAGGTGCACCTCCCTCAGGTCGGCTTCGACGACCGCGTCCAGCCCCGTTCGGGCGAGCAGCGGCGCAGCGGTCTGCACGGTCCGTCGCAGGGTCGTGACGTAGACGGCGTCGATCTGCTCCTCGGCCAGACGTTCGCCGACGCGCTCCGCCTGTTCGCGACCTTCCGGTGCGAGCGCCGGGTCACCGTGGCCGTCCGCGAGCGGGAACGGCTGCCCAGGGACCGCCGGTTCGGACTCGCCGTGGCGGACGAGGAAGATCTCCGTGGCTCCCGGTGGTCGACGGAAGCGGGCTTGGCGGATCGGTCGAGGTGGCATCACATCCGAACGTACCGGCCCTGCGCGGACCGGGACCGGAGTCCTCCACGTCATCGCGTCGGATCTCGTGGGTAGGGTGACCGACGCCACCCGAGCAGGGGTGGGCGGTGCCGTCCGTGACGGCCCGAAGCCGACGATCGGAGCCGTGACGATGACCGAACCAGTGGACTCCTCGGCGACCATCGAGGACTACCTCCTCGAGGACCGCACGTTCCCCCCGTCCGAGACGTTCAAGAAGGACGCCCTGGTCGTCGGGACGGAGATGTACGACGCCGCAGCGGCCGACGACGAGGGCTTCTGGGCCCGTCAGGCGACCGAGTTCCTCGACTGGTCCCGTCCCTGGGACACGATCCTCGACTGGCAGCTCCCGTTCGCCAAGTGGTTCGTCGGTGGGCAACTCAACGCCAGCGAGAACTGCCTGGACCGCCACGTGGCGGCGGGCCTCGGGGATCGGGTGGCGTACCACTGGGAGGGTGAACCCGGTGACGGGCGCACCATCACGTACGCGGATCTGCTGGCCGAGGTCGAACGGTTCGCGAACGTCCTCAAGGGTCTCGGTGTCGGCAAGGGGGACCGGGTCGCGGTCTACCTGCCGATGATCCCGGAACTGCCTGTGACGCTGCTGGCCTGTGCCCGTCTCGGCGCGCCGCACTCGGTCGTGTTCGGCGGGTTCTCCGCGGACTCGCTGGCGGACCGGATCAACGACGCCGAGTGCAAGGTTCTCGTCACCGCCGACGGCGGATGGCGGCGGGGCGCACCGGGACTGCTGAAGCCCACGGCGGACGTCGCGCTCGCGTCGACGCCGAGCATCGAACACGTCGTCGTCGTCGACCGAATCGCATCGTCCGGCGGTGACGCAACCGTCGACATGGTCGAGGGCCGTGACCACTGGTACCACGACCTCATGGCCGCGGCGGAGCCCCACTGCCCGCCCGAACCGATGGACAGCGAGGACCTGCTCTACCTGCTGTACACGTCGGGCACGACGGGCAAGCCGAAGGGGATCATGCACACCACCGGTGGCTACCTCACCCAGTGCGCGTTCACCCACAAGTACGTGTTCGACC
>JAGQSN010000044.1 GCA_020439555.1 Acidimicrobiales bacterium
CGTCCTGCGGATCGTCGGCGTCCTGACGGTCATCGCGGTGGGAGCGCTCGTGCCGCTCACCTTCGGGGAGAGCAACGTGCTGCGTGCGTCGACCGTCGTCGCCCTGGTGCTGCTCGGCTTGTCGGTGGTCGTGCTGACCGGTTGGACGGGAGAGGTGACGCTCGGTCAGATGTCCTTCGCTGCCACGGGGGCGGCGGTGAGCGCGTATGCGACGTTGCACTGGCGTTTCGATCTGACGCTGTGCCTTCTCGTGGGCGGTGCCGCGGCCGCTGTGGTCGCGGTCATCGTCGCTCTACCGACGCTGCGCTGGCAGGGCATCTTCCTCGCCGTGACGACGTTGGCGTTCGCGCTCGCGTCGATCAACTACCTGTTGAACCCGACCGTCGCCACGTGGATACCGACCGAGGACGTGCTGCGCCGCCCGCTGTTCGGTTCCATCGGGATGGAGAGCCGGTGGGTGATGTACGAGGTGGCGTTCGTGGTCGTCGCCCTTTCCTTCGCTCTCGTCGCCGGAGTGCGCCGTAGCCGCGTCGGCCGGATCCTGCGCGCCGTGCGCGACAACCCGGCGGCCGCTCAGTCCTACGGGGTTCGCGTGCCGTTGGCACGGGTGACGGCGTTCGCCCTGTCAGGTTTCCTCGCCGGGATGGCCGGGACCCTCCTCTTCTCGATCAACGAGCGCTACGAGGTGGCCGTGTTCTCGGCGACCGAGGGGCTCAACGTGTTCATCGCGGCAGTGGTGGGCGGGGTCGGCAGCCTCTTGGGCGCAGTCGCCGGCGTGGTCCTGCTCGACGGTGCCAGGGGTTTCCTCAGCGGCCCGGCGGGTCTGCTCCCGTCCGCCGTGGGTGTTCTCGTGATCCTGCTCGTGCTGCCCGGAGGTCTCGCCGATCTGCTCTACCGGCTGCGCGACGCAGCTCTGCGACGTTTCGCGTCGGCTAAGGGGATCGAGGTGCCGAGCCTCGTCGCCGACCGTCGGGTTCCGGACGTCGTGATCGGATCGTCCGACGAGCAAACGGATACAGCCCGACCCGCAGGGCCCGTACGTGCCGACGGGGACGCCGGGTGGCTGTCCGTGCGAGGGCTCGACGTCGCCTACGACCGTGTCCAGGTGCTCTTCGACGTCGACGTCGACATCGAGAAGGGGAAGATCACTGCATTGTTGGGCACCAACGGTGCCGGGAAGTCGACCCTCTTGAAGGCGATCGGCGGTGTCGCTCCGGTCACGAAGGGGACCCTGCGGCTCGGCGAGTTGGACCTTCACCGCCTGCGCCCCGAACAGGTCCCCCACCACGGCATCGTCCAGATGCCCGGCGGCCACGGCGTGTTCCCTTCCCTGACGGTGGACGAGAACCTGCGGGTCGCGGCGTGGTTGTTCCGCCACGACCGGGCGGGTGCGAAAGCCCGGATCGACTCGGCTCGCTCGAAGTTCCCGATCCTCGAACGACGCAGACACGATCCCGCCGCGGACCTGTCGGGGGGACAACAGCAGCAGCTCGCGCTCGCGATGGCACTGCTCGCGGAACCGGATCTGCTGCTGGTCGACGAGCTCTCCCTCGGGCTCGCACCCGTCGTCGTGGAAGAGCTTCTCCAAGAGTTGCGGTGCCTCCGCGACCGCGGCACGACGATCGTGGTCGTCGAGCAGTCCGTGAACGTCGCGCTGACGATCGCGGATCACGCCTACTTCATGGAGAAGGGTGAGATCCGCTTCTCGGGCGCAGCAGACGACCTGCTCGCCCAGCCCGAACTGGTCCGGTCCGTGTACCTGCAGGGTGCCAAGGAGGCCCTCGGGACCTCGCCTGCGAGGGTGGCCGTCCGCGACGAACCCGGCGAAGTCAACGGCCCGGCTCGAATCGGTTCGAACGTGGCGCTGTCCGTGGACGGGTTGTCGGTGAGCTTCGGCGGCATCGCGGCGGTGGACGGAGTCGACCTGTCGGTCGCCGACGGGGAGATCGTGGGACTCATCGGCCCGAACGGTGCCGGCAAGACCACGTTGTTCGATCTGATCTCGGGTTTCACCGCAGCCGACGCCGGTCGTGTCACCCTTCACGGCCACGACCTGACGGGCACTGCGCCGTCGGGCCGGGCGCGGGCCGGACTGGGACGATCGTTCCAGGACGCCCGACTGTTCGGTGGCCTCACCGTCACGGAGACGATCTCGCTCGCCCTCGAACGCTGGATCGAGGGCGATGACGTGCTCACCGGCGCGTTCCGGCTCCCGGCAGCAGTCGGTGCCGAGCGCGATATCTCAGAACGCGTGGACGAACTGATCGAACTGTTCGGTCTCGGTGCGTTCCGATCCAAGCTCGTGGGCGACCTCTCGACGGGTTCCAGGCGAATGGTCGACCTCGCGTGCGTCGTCGCGCACCAGCCGACGGTCCTCCTCCTCGACGAACCGACATCGGGCATCGCGCAACGCGAAGCCGAGGCTCTGGGGCCGCTGTTGCTGGGCCTTCGTGACAGGCTGTCCGCGTCGCTGCTCGTCATCGAACACGACATTTCCCTGATCTCGTCGGTCTCCGATCGACTCGTGGCGTTGGACCAGGGTCGGGTCGTCACCGAGGGCAAACCGGCGACGGTCCTCGAACACCCCGAGGTCGTCGCGTCCTACCTCGGGACCGGCGACGCGACCCTGAAGCGATCCGACCACGAGTTGGAGGGCATGTCGTGAGCCAGCCGCGAGAGTGCCCTCTCCCGCAGCGACCGAAACTGGTCAGGACCGGGCCATCGGTCCTGCTGGTGGCGGTGTTGGTGGGTGCGGCTCTGGTCGCGACGATCAACGGCCGCAGCACCCCGACGACGGAGGTGAAGGGTCCACCGTTGGCGGAGATCCGCCGCTACCCGGACGACCCGAACCTGCCGATCACCTACGAGGAAGCGAGGAAGGCCGGCACCATCGCCGACTACGACTGGGGTGACCGCTGCGACACCACCCGCCGTTACGACGACACCGACAAGACCCTCGCCCGACTCGCGATCCCCTCCACCTACGCCCCACCGTGCGTTCCCGTCTGGGGAGGGAAGAAGCCGTGGGTGTCACGCGGCGGCAAGACCTTCACGGACAACGGGGGTTCCACGGCGCGCGGGGTGACCGCGAAGACGATCAAGGTCGTCTTCTACCAGGCGGCCGAGCAGGACATCGCCAAGCAGCTTCAGCAGTTCGGCGTGCAGGATTCCGACGAGGTCACGCTCGAAGGCGTGAAGGACCTCATCGCGATGGGCAACGGCCTGTACGAGACCTACGGACGGCGGGTCGAACTCATCCCGTTCCAGGCCACCGGGGACGGACGTAGCCCGTCCGCTGCGAAGGCGGACGCCGTGAAGGTCGCCGAGATGGGGGCGTTCGCGTCCATCGGAGGACCGAGCCAGACGACCGCCTACCAACACGAACTCGCACGGCAGGGCGTCCTGTGCATCGCGTGCGGATACGCCGCCACCGACGACGTGCTCAACGTCGACGCTCCGTACGCGTGGGGGTACCTGGCGACGCCGGACCAGATCCTCTTCGGAACGTTCGGCTTCGGCACGAACCTCCTCTACGGGCAGAAGGCGACCTTCGCCGGGGACCCCGCCATGCGCCGGCGAACCCGCAAGTTCGGGATCGTGCACTACGAGCAGGACCCACCGATCTTCGGACCTCTCAAGAGCGCGGCGATCGCCAAGTACGCCAAGCTCGGCATCTCGGTCGACCCGATCATCCAGTACGTCCTCGACCCGAACTCGTTGAACTCGCAGGCTCAGGCGATCATCGGGCGTCTCAAGCGGGACAAGGTCACGAGCGTCGTGTTTCTCGGGGACCCGCTGATGCCCCGGCTACTCACCCAGCAGGCCACCCGTCAGGACTACTTCCCCGAGTGGCTGTTCACCGGCACCGCTTTCACGGACACGACGTCGGTGGCCCGCCTCTACGACCGCAGACAGATGGCACACGCCTTCGGCGCGTCGAGCGCCCCCGCACGCACGACGCCTTCCGCTTCGGAATCCTGGAAGCTGTACCGGTGGTGGTTCGGGCACGACCCGACCGCGAAGCGGACGATGGTCGTGTGGGACCCGGTCGTTCAGATCCTCTTCCTGGGGATCCACATGGCCGGGCCTGACCTTCGGGCAGAGACGTTCGCGGGCGGGCTGTTCCGCTACCCGCCGACGGGTGCGACCCACACCGAGAAGCTCAACCCGCTCGACCTGTACCTCAAGGGCTACCTGAGCGGCGACACGACCCCGGCGATCAGCTTCGGGTTCCACAGGGGTCCGGACGAGCCGGACTTCGTCGCGATCGACGACTTCACCTCCGTCTGGTGGGACGACGACGTGACCGGTCCCGACGAGGCGGGCCGCAAGGGCAAGGGCATGTGGCAGTACACCGGTCTGGGTCTTCGGATGCCGCTCGACAATCCGAAGATCCCCGCAGGGGTGACCGAGAACTTCCTGTTCAACACGTTGCTCGTGGAGACCGGCGGCGAGCTGGCGGAACTGGCCAAGTCCGCCGGGCTGACGGACTTGAGGATCGCAGCGCCGATCCTCACCGAGACGCCGAAGCTGAACGTGCTCCCGAACTACGAGCCTTGGCCCGAGTCACCCAACGCGAAGGGTCGTTGAGTCCTGCGCGGTCCCCCGCTGACCCGACAGGTCGGCTCAGCCGAGGCTCGGGCCCAGTAGCGAGATGAAGCTGACCATCTCACCCGGGTAGCCGCCCAGGTTGTGGGTGAGGGCGAGATTGCGTTCTCCGGAGATCGACGAGATCGTGCGCTCCTCGGGCGCCTCGCCGCGCAGTTGGAGCCACGCTTCGAACATCATCCGCAGACCGCTGGCACCGACGGGATGACCGAAGCTCTTCAGTCCGCCGTCGGGGTTGACGGGTAGTTCGCCGTTCAGGTCGAACCGTCCTGCTTCGACGTCGCGCCATGCGGTGCCTCGCTCGGAGAACTGGAGGTCCTCCATGAGGACGAGTTCGGTCGGGGTGAAGCAGTCGTGGACCTCGGCCATCGCGATCCGGCGGGTCGGGTCGCCTTCGATGCCCGCCTGCGCGTAGGCGTCCACCGCGCACGCCGCGATCTCGGGGAACCACGTGAAGTCGTACTCCGGGTCGATCAGCCCGGAACCGTTGCCGGCCACGAAGCTGAGTGCCTTGATGTAGATCGGCTTGTCGGTGTAGCGGTGTGCGTCCTCGGCCCGGACGACGATCGCCGCGGCGGAACCGTCGGCGACGCCGGCGCAGTCGAAGACGCTCAGGTCACCGGCTACGGGCGGCATGGCGCAGATCTGCTCGACGCTCATCTCGCGGCGGAACTGCGCACGCGGGTTGCGAGCGCCGTTGTAGTGGTTCTTGGAGGCGATCCGGGCGAGGGTGTGCTTCAGGTCGGCCATGTCGACGCCGTACTTGGCGGCGTACGCCGGGGCGACCATCGAGAACGACCCGGCAGCGGTGAGCGTCCGCGTCGTTCCGTCGTTCGGGACGGGGAACGCGTTGAGACCCTGGTAGCCGGAGTCCTTCACCTTCTCGACCCCGACTGCCATCGCGATGTCGTACGCGCCGGACGCTACCGCGTAAGCGGCCTGACGGAGCGCTTCGGAACCGGTGGCGCAGTAGTTCTCGACCCGGGTGACGGGCTTGTTCTGCAACTGGAGCGGCCCCGCGAGCGTGATCCCGCTCATGCCGGACTGGGCAGTGCCCAGCCAGTAGGCGTCGACGTCGTCCTTCGTTATGCCCGCCGAGGCGAACGCCTCGTTCGACGCCTCGAGGACGAGGTCGTCGAGGCCCTTGTCCCAGTGTTCGGTGAAGGGCGTGCAACCCATCCCGACGATCGCAACCCGATCCTTGATGCCGTGGCTAGCCATGATCAGGCCTCCGTCTTCGCGTTGTCGTCCGCCGCCGATTCCGCCGCGCCTTCTGCGCCGACGTCGTCGCCCGGCAGCGGGCGGGCCTTCCAGAAGTAGTTGTGGATGCCGTCCGCGGTGAACAGCCGGCGGAAGGTCATCTGGACCCGTCCACCGATGCGGGCATCGGAGGGGTCGATGTCGGTCAGTTCGATCGGCGCCCGTCCGCCGCCGTCGAAGTCGACCATGGCGAACACGACCGGCGGACTCGGCGAGTAGACGAGTTTGTCGATCGTGTAGGTGACGATCGTGCCGGACACGTCGGACATCGGTGCCGGTTCCATGTCGTCCACGGCGCCACCGTCCCGCGACACTCGCCGGGGCGGCAGGTGCAGCGCACCGGTGGAACGGTCACGGCTGCCGACGAACGCGAACTTCCAGTCCTCGCTACGACCCGCGGCGGAAGCGGAAGGACGTGCCGGTTCCGGACGCCGTGGCGGTTCGGGCGTGAGGTGACCACGCCAGGCGAGGAACTTCCCGTAGGCGACGGGCGCACCACCGCCGACCTGGTCGGCGATGGGGTCATGGGTCCGGTGGGCGGCGAGCGCGTCGGTCGTGCGGAACACGAGGGCATCGGCCCCGTCGGCCAGCGACAGGGCGAGGATCACCTGTCCGGGCGACGCGGCGTCGAGCGTCGCGCTGAGCAGCATGCCGAACTGCGCCGCACCCGGGTTCCCGACGGTTCCGGCGAGGTCGTCGGCGACCTTGGCACCGTCGATGCCTAGCTTGCGTACTGCCGCCTTCACGGCGCGGGCGTGGGTGCCGGCCACCACGAGGTGGTCGACACGATCGGCTTCGATGCCGGCGTCCGCCAGAGCCGCAGCGACGGCTGCCTTGGCGAGCGGCACGTACTTGGTTTCCCCGAACTTCTCCTCCCACTGACGGGAACGGACGTCGCCGGGGTTGCGCCACCGGTCGAGGAACTCGTCGGTCGCGGTGCCGCTGCCGATCAGTTCGGCGATGACCGGGCCGTCCGACTCGTCGCCGACGAGAAGAGCGGCCCCGGCGTCACCACCCTGGGACTCGTCGGCGCTGCCGGGCAGGCCGGTGCGGATTCCCGATGACACGACGAGAGTCGCAGAGCCGCCGGCCAAGGCGGCACGCAAGGCGACGACTGCGGAGCGCGCGGCACCACCGAAGTCGGCCGCTATCGCGTCGTCGTCGAGTCGGAGCGCAGCGTGGATGGTCGTCGCGTTGGTCTTGTCGAGATAGGCGGGTTCGACGGTGGAGAACCAGAGCGCACCGGGACGGACCGAAGTCGCTGCCAGAGCGCGTCGTGCGGCTTCGACGCCGAGCGTCGTGGTGTCCTCGTCATAGGAAGCGACCGTCCGGGTCCCCTTGCCGCCGCCGGTTCCGGCTACCGCGGCGATGGTCGCCCGATCGAGGCGTCGGTGGGGCAGGTACGCCCCGTGGCTGATGATCCCTCGCATGAGGGTCACGCTAGGCCCGTTTCTGACGGGTCGTCACATTTCGGCTGGACGGGCCGCGAGCAGCTCTGCCCGCTCCTCCTGGAGGGCTGCGATCCGCTGCGACAGGAGGCGGGACCGTTCCTCCACGTCGGCAGCGATCCGGCCGACGCGCTCCTGCGCGTGGTCGACCAGGGCGAGCGCCTCTCCGATCCGGCGGCGCATCGATGCGTCCGAGTACACGTCGTCGAAGAATTCGTCGAACGCCCGGTCCCAGCGGTCGACGGTGACAGCGGATCCGACCTCCTCGCCGATGTCGGCGAGTTCCTTGGACAAGCGGCGCAGCGAGTCCTCGGCTTCGTGTATTCGTCGGCTCGCCTCGTCGAGTTGGTCGTGCTTCTCGGAACGGGTGAAAACACCACCACCGAACCAGGTGTCGAAACCGGACCAGTCCTCGGCCGCTCCCAATGCCTCCGCCACACCGTCGAGGCGCGAAAGTGCCTCTCCCGCGACCTCACGGGCCTCCTCGCATTCGCGCATCTCGTCGTCGAGATCGCCCATCTCCGTGGCGATCCGTGCAAGGCGTTCGGCTGTCTCACCCCCGTGGACCTCGACCCACCGCTCACGGTCGGCCAACGCGTCCTGCCACTCGACGTCAGGGTCGCCGAGCGCGACGAGTCGATCCTGCAAGGAGCTCAGTTCCCGTACCTCGGCGTCCTGTCTCTCCAACAGGGTCGCGACCTCGAGGCGCGCTGCGGCCGCCTCCGCGATCTCCCGTTCCAGCGCCTCCTCCCTGCTGCCACGCAGATCTGCGATCAGGCCCGTGAAGGAGAACCCGGCGAGCTTACGGACGTCGGCCTCTTCGCCCTCCAGGCGTTGCACCGCGGCGCCGTACTCCGCATCGAGTGATTCGAGTTCGGCTTCGACCTCGGCGATCCGTGACCTGATGCGGGAGGCCTCACGCTTGGCTGCGGTGATCGAGGCGAGTCGCCGCTCGAGCGCGGCAGGCCCGTCGATCTCGAACGTGGTCGGTTCGTCGCCGGTCACGATCGGCCAGCGTAGGTCCGCTCAGGCGATCGCGCCGGTCTCTCTCAACTCCGCGAGCCGTTCGACACTCAGACCGAGTTCCTCCGCCAGCACCGCATCGGTGTGCTCGCCCAACCAAGGCACCCGGGACTCGGGACCTTCGGCAACGTTCGAGAGCTTCACCGGGTTGCCGGGCACGAGGACCGGCTGGTCGACACCGTCGGTTCGTGGCACTTCGACGAGCATGTTCCGGGCGGCGACGTGGGCGTCCGCGACGACCTCCTCGTCGGAGTAGCACGGCCCGGCTGCGACACCGATCGCGGCCATGTCGTCACAGGCCTGGACCTTCGTGCGGGTCGAGGCCCACGACTCGATCGCCGGGCGGAGGACGTCGTCGAGATGGTCGATCCAGCCCTGGCGGGTGGCGAACCGTTCGTCGTGGGCCCACTCGGGGTGACCGATCACCTCCACGAGCTTGGCGAACTGGTGCTCCCGACCGACCTGGATGATGAACCAGCCGTCGGCGGCCCTGAACCCGTGCATGATCAACGGCCCGAGGTCCCCGTTGCGCAACCCCAACGACCAGAAGTTCGTGACGAGGTCGGTGATCGCCACCATCGCGTCGAGCATCGCGATGTCGACCCGCTGACCCTCGCCGGTCGCGTCACGGTGGCGGAGTGCGGCGAGCACGCCGATCGTCGCGAACAGACCCGAGCCGATGTCGCCGAGACCACCCATCGGGGCGACCATCGGCGGGTCGTCTCCCTGGCGCTTGAACTCGTAGATGCCCGACATCGCCTCCGCGATCGGCGCGTACGCGGGCCAACGGTCGTACGGGGACCCGCTGCCACCGAAACCCGAGACGGACAGGTAGATCGTCCGAGGCGACGCGGCGTGGATCGCGTCCCAGCCGAGGCCCAGTCGGTCCATCGCGCCGGCCTTGGAGTTCTCGGCGACGATGTCGAAACGGGGAGCGAGGTCGAGCACGAGCTGTCGACCTTCGTCGGACTTGAGGTCGATGCAGATGCTGCGCTTACCGAGGTTGTTGCGCAGGAACGTGGCGCCCACCTTGCGGCCCTCGGGGTCGGTCATGGCCGGAAGCGAACCGCGGCCGGAGTCCCCGCCGTTCGGGTGCTCGACCTTCACGACGTCCGCGCCGAGTCGGGCGAGGAGCTGTGTCGCGTAAGGCAGCGCCTGCATCTGCTCGAGTGCCAGCACGCGGATCCCGTCGAGGGGCTTGCCCAACCCGGCGACCGCCTCGTTCGCCACATCTCCGAGTTTCACGCTGCCTCCAAGCCGCCGGGATCTCCTGACGCTCCGTCAGATTAGGCGGGGCGGCTCCGCGGGCAATGCTGGAAGGGTGCCCAGCGGCCGGTTCGCTCCCAGCCCCACCGGGGACCTGCACCTCGGCAACCTCAGGACCGCGCTCGCCGCCTGGCTGTTCGCCCGTTCGGGCGGCAGCACCTTCGTCCTGAGGATGGAGGACCTCGACCGGAACCAGTCCTCGGCGGACCACGAGACCTCCCAGCAACGCGACCTGGCTGCGTTGGGAATCGACTGGGACGGGGCGGTCGTCCGCCAGAGCGAACGGTTCGCCATCTACGAGGAGGCGATCTCGGACCTCACTGCCCGAGGGCTGACCTACCCCTGCTACTGCACCAGGCGCGAGATCCAGGAAGCCTCGTCGGCACCGCACGGCGACGGGATGCCCGACGGGGCCTACCCCGGCACTTGCCGAGATCTCACTCCGGCCATGCGACGCGAGCGCGAGGCGGCCGGGCGTCGCCCGGCGATCAGGTTGCGGGCCCAGGTGAGCGAACTGACCGTGGACGACGTGCTGCTCGGCCCGGTCACGGCGACGGTCGACGACGTCGTGCTGCGACGCAACGACGGAGTGCCCGCCTACAACCTCGCCGTCGTCGTCGACGACGCAGCCCAGGGGATCGAACAGGTCGTCCGCGGCGACGACCTGGCCACCTCCGCCCCTCGCCAAAGACACCTCGCCGACCTGCTGGGCCTCCTGCCCGTCTCCTACGCACACGTGCCGCTCGTTCTCGGCCCGACCGGGACACGGCTCGCCAAGCGCGACGGGGCCGTCACGCTCGCCGAGCAGAAGGCTCGGGGCGTCGGCCCGCCGGAGCTGTGCGGCATGCTGGCCCGAAGTCTCGGCCAGGGGGACGGTCGAGCGTGCAGCGCCGACGACCTCGTCGAAGGCTTCGACGCCACCGCGATTCCGCGCGAACCCTGGACGCCTGCACGTCTCGTCGGCTGAGGTCGTGACGACCGGCCGCCGGACTCTTGGAGAGCCGACGAGAGCGGGTTCCGACGCCGGCAATGGCACCTGACGCCTCACCCGATCAGACGGCATGTTGTCCTATCTCGTAGAGTTTCGTGTCGCGTGCGCTCGGCAGGGTCCGGCCCGCCTTCCGCCTCGTCAGCCCCGTATCCCGAAGCCCCATGTCGACCTTCGACCTCGACCGAAGCAACATCTCCGACAGCGACCTGATCGAGCACGTCCGTGCCGGTGACACGGCTGCGTTCGCCGTCCTGCACGATCGACATGCTGGGTCGGCCCGAGCACTCGCCCGGCGGATGAGCCGCTCGACAGCGGATGCCGACGATCTCGTGAACGAGGGGTTCGCCCGGGTTCTGAGGGCTCTCCAGAACGGCAAGGGCCCGGACATCGCGTTCCGGCCCTACTTGCTGAGCACCATCCGCCGACTCGCGTACGACAGGACGACACGGGAACAGCGCGAGTCGCCCTCCGCGACCGACGAAGCCCCCGAACCAGCAGCGCAGACATCGGACCCGGTTCTGGACGGCTTCGAGCGCGAAACCGCCGCGGCGGCATTCGCCTCCCTACCGGAGCGGTGGCGAATGGTGCTCTGGCACACCGAGGTCGAAGGGCAGAGCCCCGCCGAGGTGGCCGAACTGCTGGGCATGAAGGCCAACGCCGTCGCGGCCCTGGCTTACCGGGCACGGGAGGGCCTCCGCCAGGCCTACCTGACCGAACACACACCGAAGGCCGGCTCGACGAAGGAGTGCGAACTCACGGCCGGACGGTTGGGCTCCTACGTGCGGGGCGGACTGACACCCGCACGCGAAGCACGCGTCCGCCGCCACCTGGAGGAATGCGACGACTGCCAGGCCGCCTACCTGGAACTTGCGAGCGTCAACACCTCGATGCCCGCGATCGTGGCGTTCGCGGTGCTCGGGCCGTTCGGTTTCGGCTATCTGGCCAAGGCGTCCGGAACCGCCGGCGCAGCTTTCCAGAGGGCGATCAGCCCGTTGATCCAGGTCGACGCCTCGGCCGCAGGGGCAGGAGGGGTCCTGGCGGGAGCGGGTGCGGTCGGTGCCGGGGCGGCCCGCCGGGTGCGGCACCTGGCTGCCGTCGCAGCAGCGACGGTCGTCGTCGGAGCAGTTGCGGTGATCGCCGCTGTCCACGGAGGAGGGGGTCCGAACGTCCAGCGCACCGCCACCGGGCCGACGAATTCGGGCCCCGTGGTCGACACGGTCTCCACACCGGCACGCCCACGATCGGCCGCACCGTCGCCCGACACCGCCGCAACGTCGACGTCCACGATGCCCTCGACGATTCCGCCCCAGCCGACGACGAACCATCCCGCGGCGCCCACCACGACCGAGGACGGGCCCGGCGGGTCGACCGGAATTGCACCGCCGAAGCGACCGCCAGAGTCGTCGAGGATGACGGTGACCGTGGACAGTGCCGGTCACCTGGTCAGGAACAGGCCCGGCGTACTCGTCGCCGACGTTTCGAACGCGGGAGCCGGAACCGGCCGAAACGCCAGGTTGACGCTGGATCTCCGAGGGGCGACCCTCCGCGGCCTTCCCGAGGCTCCGATCCTCGACCGCTCGGACGCCTGGGACTGCGATCTCGTGTCGCCGACCTCGCTGGCCTGCGAGCGCAACAGCGTCGCAGCCGACGACACGACGTCGGTCTACGTTCCGGTCTCGGTTTCCGCCGGAACGGCCCCCGTCGAGGTCCGCGCGAAGGTCACCGCAGCACACGACGAAACCGACGGCAGTTCCTCACCAGCCACGACCCTTCCCGTGTCGGGGACCGGCATGGCGGCCCGGTTCGCGACCGTCGACCGGGGTGACCTCACGACGATCGGCAACACCCTGCTCACCTGCGACCCGAGCGACCCGAGATGTCCGATCGCTCTGGCCGGGGGCCCGGGTGCGCTCGACAATGGATCGTTCCCGATGCGCCAGGTGGACGTCGACGACGACCCGACGACCGCCAACTCATCCTCGGCAACCCTGTCGGTCCCGGCTGGATCCCAGATCGCTTCCGCGACGCTCTACTGGAGCGCCGGTCTCGGCGCCGGCAACGGTGGCCTACCGGCACCCGCTCCCGACGATCGGGGCAGGGCGAAGCTACGCCCACCGTCCGGACCGGCTTTCGTCGTCGAAGCCGAACGTGTCGACGAGATCCCCGACGACAGCCGCTACCAGGCCGTGGCCGACGTGACGGCCGAGGTTCGCCGTGCGGGGGCCGGCCGCTGGACCTTCGGCGGGGTGCAGACGGGTACCGGTGAGAACGCCTACGCGGGCTGGTCCCTCGTGGTCGTCTACCGGTCCGCCGGACTGCCCGTACGCAGCCTCGTCGTGCTCGACGGCTTCGCCGCGGTCAACGACTCCGCGACGGTGTCGTTCAAGGTCGGAGGTTTCACGGTCCCGGCGACCGGCCCTCGACGGGCGGTGCTCGACGTCGTCACCTATGAGGGAGACACGACCCTGCTGGGCGATCAGCTCCGGGTCAACGGAGCGGCACTCACCGACGGATCCAACCCCGCAGGTAACACGTTCAACTCGACCGCCACCGCGGTCGGCGGCAGGAACCCGGCCTGGTCGAACCTGCTCGGTATCGACATCGACCGTTTCGACGTGTCCGACGTTCTCACACCCGGTTCGACGTCGACGACGATCGAGTTCTCCACCGGAGCGGACCGCTACCTCACCGGTGCGGTCGCGTTCGCGATCGACCAGTGAACGTGCCCGAGCCCGACCCGTCGACCGCGATCGTGTTCGTCGCCCACGGCAGCCGGGCCGACGACGCGAACGACGCACACGTGGCCCTCGCCCATGCCTTGGCTAACCGAGTTGCGCCGGCGGTGTACCCGGCGTTCCTCGAGTTGGCGGCACCCTCGATTCCCGACGCCATCGACTCGGCGGTGAACGGCGGCGCTACGACCGTCGTCGTGCTGCCCTACTTCCTCCACCCCGGCAGGCACCTTCGGGAGCACATCCCCGAGATCGTCGCTGCGGCCGCAGACCGACACCCGGACTGCGACGTGGTCCTCGGCTCGGCGTTCGGGGACGACCACGCCCTCATCGATGTCCTGGTCGACCAGGTCCACCGTGCCACCGACGGCCGATCAGCTGGCTGAGGATCTCACTCCACGATCGTGTACGCCGGGTTGAGCACGATCATCCGCCCTCGCTCCGGCCGCCCGACTCCCTCGATGATGACCCTGCGTCCGCAGTCGACCCCGCCGAGCCGCTTGCGTCCCGTGAACACCGCGACCGCCCGCCCCGTCCCGTCGTCGATTCCGACCTCCAGGGACGGCGATCCGGCGCGAGGCACCACCTGCAGGCTCTGGACCTCACCCACCAGCACGATCGGGACGCGCGACGGTGCTTCCCCGATCGGGGTCACGTCGAAGTCCGAGACCCTCACCTTGAGACGGTCCGCCTCGATGTCCTCGATCGGCCTCGACAGCTTCTCACGCAGTCCCTTGAGCACGGCCGCCACGCTACCCCTGCCCGGTGCCGCGACGAGGCGTGAACGCGGCCCGATTCACGTCATCGAACTTCTCACCTAGCGTCTCTCCAGGTGACCGGCGCCCGCCGGCGAACGAAACGGAGAAGACCATGGGGTTCCTCGACAAGGCCAAGGATCTGGTCGGAGACAACGCCGACAAGGCATCCGACGCGATCGACAAGGTCGCCGACATCGTCGACGACAAGACCGGCAACAAGCACACCGAACAGATCGACACGGCCGCGGAGAAGGCGAAGGACTTCGTCGAGAACCTCGACGGCGACCCGAACAACTAGTCCGGGCCCCTGAGGGACCGGACTAGCGACGGTGACGGGTCGGTGACGGCCTATCGGCCCGTCACCGACCGAGCAGGACCTCGACCGTCTCTTCCTCGACGTCCGGGGTCGTCAACACGAGCACCTCGTCCTCGGCACGCAGAACCGTGTCCCCCCTCGGGACGATGACGTGGTCTCCGCGAACGACCGCGACGACCGTGCACCCCCGGGGCAGACCCAGCTCCGCCAGGTCGCGTCCGACGCTCGGAGAGGACTCCGTCAACGTCGCCTCGGACAACCGGGCGCGGCCACCCTCGAAGGACAGAAGGCGGACCATCGTGCCGACCGACACGGCCTCCTCGACCAGTGCGGTGAGCAAGTGTGGCGTGGACACCGAGACGTCCACGCCCCACATCTCGGTGAACATCCACTCGTTCTTGGGGTTGTTGACCCGGGCCACCACGCGTGGAACCCCGAACTCCTGCTTGGCCAGCAAGGAGATGACGAGGTTGTCCTCGTCATCTCCGGTCACCGCCGCGACCACGTCCGCCCGTTCCACCTCGGCACGGGCGAACTCGCTCACCTCACACGCGTCGGCGACCACCCAGGACACACCGGCGGGTTCACCGAGGGACTTCGCCTCCTCCACTCGGGCTCCGTCGACCTCGACCACGACGACCTCGTGCCCGGCCTTCACGAGATCCTCGGCGATGTGCGTTCCGACGCTGCCGGCTCCGGCGATCACGACTCGCATGTCAGTGCCCTCCTGCCTTGACCGGGTTGGCCAGTCGCTCCTCGAACAGGTCCAACGAGTCTCCGCCGACCATCACGTGGATCACGTCTCCGTCCTGAAGGACGGTCTCGCCGTTGGCGACCGCCCCCGTACCGAGCCGTGAGATCGCGGCGATCCTGGTGTGCCCGGCGATCTCCAGGTCCGCGACGGTCCGTCCGGCCCAGGCGGTCGGCACCGGTCGTTCGAGCAGGACG
Organism: Acidimicrobiales bacterium; assembly: GCA_020439555.1. Lineage (GTDB taxonomy): Bacteria > Actinomycetota > Acidimicrobiia > Acidimicrobiales > Iamiaceae > Aquihabitans. The sequence goes on from JAGQSN010000044.1 coordinate 15,351, forward strand.
ACCTTCGCCGACGGATCGATCCACGAGGCGTTCGGCCGGTCCGGCAGGATTCGCTGCAGGACCCGCTCCGTGGCCCATTCGACCGTTGCGATCGTCGAGATGCCGAGGCGTTCGTAGATCTTCGCCCGCCGTGGGTCGTAGATGCGGGCGACGACGCGCTCCACGCCGTAGGTCTCGCGGGCGACACGGGCGACGAGGATGTTCGAGTTGTCGCCGTTCGTGACGGCCGCGAGCGCGGCCGCCTCCTCGATCCCGGCCGCGACCAGACGGTCCCGGTCGAAGCCGACACCGACGACTGTACGACCGCCGAAACCCTCGGGCAGCCGCTTCAGAGCGGCCGCACGTCGATCGATCACGGCGACGCTGTGGCCGCCTTCTTCGAGCGTTCGGGCCAGGCCGGCGCCCACGCGCCCGCAGCCCACGACGATCACATGCACGGCTTCACCTCGGGCCTGTGGTGCGTGCCGGACGGCTGTCCGACACGGCGACGGAGCCTACGCGCGGCGACCGGGGCGGACACCAACGCGAGGCCCGGTTCCGCACTTTGTGCGCGGCGTCGACGCTTCTACGATGCGCAACGCTCCGGCGCCGTTCCGCCGGCCGTCCTGAGAAAGCGGGGCCATGGCCTCCATCTTCAAACGAATCGTCGTCGGCAAGCCGATCGCAACGAGCGAGGAGCACCACCAGCGGATCGGCAAACCGACCGCCCTGGCGGTCTTCGCCTCGGACGCCATCTCCTCCACCGCATACGCGACCGAGGAGATCCTGCTCGTGCTGATGACTGCGGTCGCCTTCCCGCAGTCACACCAGTACCTGGTGCCGATCGCCATCGCCGCGGTTGCCCTGCTCACCGTCGTGGGCATCAGCTACACGCAGACGATCCACGCATACCCCGACGGCGGCGGCGCGTACGTCGTGAGCCGCGAGAACATCGGTCGCACGCCGTCGCTGGTCGCGGGCGCCTCCCTGCTCGTCGACTACACGCTGACCGTCGCCGTGTCGATCTCGTCCGGTGTGCTCGCGATCGGATCCGCGTTCGACTTCAACCACAACGCCCTGCTGCGCGTCGGACTCGCCCTGCTGTTCCTGGCGATCATGTGTTTCGGCAACCTGCGCGGACTGAAGGAGTCCGGACGCATCTTCGCCGTCCCGACGTACTCCTACGTCGTGATGCTCGTCCTGTTCCTCGGACTCGGCTTCTACAAGATGTTCACCGGCGACCTCCACCAGGTGACCGGGAACGAGCACATCATCAAGGAGTTCGCCGAGAACCACAAGCTCGCGAGCTCGGCTGCGCTGTTCATCATCCTGCGGGCGTTCAGTTCCGGGGCAGTCGTCCTCTCCGGTGTCGAGGCGATCTCCAACGGCGTGCCCGCTTTCCGGAAGCCGGAGTCGAAGAACGCCTCCCAGACGCTGTTCCTCATGTGCTCGATCCTGGGCCTCAGCTTCCTGGGGATCTCGACGATGGCCCACCACGTGAAGCCGGTCTTCGACGAGGGCGGCCAGACGGTGATCTCCCAGATGGCACGGTCGGTCTTCGGCGGAACCAACTTCTTCTACTACGCACTCCAGTTCTCAACGTTCGCCGTGCTCGTCATGGCGGCGAACACGGCGTACGCAGACTTCCCACGCCTCAGCTCGCTCATCGCCCGCGACGGCTACCTGCCCCGGCAGCTCGCCAACCGGGGAGACCGTCTCGTCTTCTCCAACGGGATCCTCGTCCTGTCGGGCATGGCAGCGGTCCTGATCATCGTGTTCCGAGCCGACGTCTCGGCACTGATCCCGCTCTACGCGGTCGGCGTGTTCTGCGGGTTCACCCTCAGCCAGTTCGGCATGGTCAGACACCACCTCAAACTGCGCGAGCCCAAGTGGCGCCAGGGCCTCGCCATCAACGTCCTGGGATGTGTAGCCACCAGCGTCGTCCTCGCGGTGGTCATCATCTCGAAGTTCACGATCGGGGCCTGGATCCCCGTCGTCGTGATCCCGATGATCGTGTTGCTCCTGCTGCGCATCCGCCGTCACTACGACAAGATCGACCGTCGCATGGCCGCCAGCCCCGGCGAACGGGTGCGGCGCCGCACCAACACCGTGATCGTCCTCGTCGGTCGCGTCACGAAGGGCTCCCTGACCGCGATCGCCTACGCCCGGTCCCTCAACCCGGACCGGTTGGTCGCGGTGTCGGTGGTCTCGACCCCCGAGGAGCAGGAGCGCATCACCCAGCAGTGGGAGGACCACCAGATCACCGTCGAACTGGTGACGCTCTACTCCCCCTACCGGGAACTGACGAGACCGATCCTGCGCTACGTCGACGAGTTGGACGACCAGAGCGAGGACGACTTCATCACTGTCGTCGTCCCGGAGTTCAGCCTCGAACACTGGTGGCAGCAGCTTCTCCACAACCAGTCCGCGCTGGTGCTGCGCACACGACTCCGTGGCCGCAAGAACACGATCGTCACGTCGGTGCCGTTCCACGCGGATGCCTCGGCCGAACCCGACGCCGTCGCCACCTCGCCCTGACGGTCGCCGCTCCTACGATGCGGGCCATGGTCGACGGTTCCCGCCTCTACTTCAAGCAACTGCTCGCAGGTCTCGACGTCGCCGAGGGCGACCGCGTGGCCGAACAGATGGTCAACTTCGTCTACCTGATCGGTGACCGCGAGACAGGTGAGGCGGTCGTCGTCGACCCCGCCTACGACCCGCAGGGGATCCTCGACATCCTCGCCGCCGACGGGATGAGACTCACGGGGGCGTTGGCCACCCATTACCACGCCGACCACGTGGGCGGTTCCCTCGGCGGTATGGCCGAGATCACCGGGATCGCCGAACTGCTCGCGCTGGCCGACGTCCCGATCCACGTCCAGGCCGACGAGGCCGAGTGGGTCGCACGCGGCACGGGCGTCTCGCACGACCATCTCGCGACCCATTCCAGCGGTGACCGGGTGACCGTCGGCGAGATTCCGATCACCCTCATCCACACGCCGGGGCACACACCCGGAAGCCAGTGCTTCCTCGTGGACGGGTGCCTCGTCGCGGGCGACACGTTGTTCCTCAACGGGTGCGGACGCACCGACCTGCCCGGCAGCGACCCCGCGCAGATGTACGAGAGCCTGACCCAGCGTCTCGCCCAGGTCCCCGACGACGCGGTCCTGTTCCCGGGCCATCTCTACAGCGAGAAGCCGTCCGCGACGATGGCCGAGACCAGGCAACGCAACGTGGTGTTCAGGCCCAAGTCGTTGGAGCAGTGGCTGATGATGTTCGGCTCCTGAACCGGCGGGACCGATCCAACGGTCCCGGCAATACGATTGGACGCATGGCTGCGACGGCCGAGTCCGAGGCACGGTTCCGCACCGGCGGAATGGTCCCTCCAGCCTCAGCACTGCCCGACGTCCTACCGACCGATCGCCTGACCGTGTCGGCCAAGCCCGTCCCGGAGCTCCGCGCGGAGCTTCGCCGGATCGCCAGTTGGCGCAACGCCTGGACGGTCGCTTCGCTCTGGCTGGTGATCGTCGCAGGTTGGTGGGTGGTGGCCCGCTGGGGTCATCCGATCGGCTTCGTCGCGCTGTTCGTTCTCATGGGACCGGCCTTCGCCAGGCTCGCGATCCTCGGCCACGAAGCGGCCCACAGATTGCTGTTCCGGAACCGGACGGCGAACGACCTCGTGGGGCGATGGCTGCTCGACTACCCGGCGTTCGTCCCCTTCGACGTGTACCGACGGTCGCACTTCGCCCACCACCGCGACGAGTTCGGGCCGGGTGAACCGGACATCCCGCTCTACGCGGGCTACCCGATCCCGGCGTCGTCGTGGCGGCGCAAGCTCCTGCGCGACGCGTTCGGCAGTTCGGGATGGAAGAACCTCCAACCACTGCTCAGGACCGTCACGTCCCGTACTGCCCGACCGATCGGCCTGAGAATCATCGGCACCCAGGCGCTGATCTGGGCCGGCTCGTGGGCCTTGACCGGCCGTTGGTGGATGTACCCGTTGTTCTGGCTGGCCCCCTGGATGACCGTCTGGCGGGTTCTGAACCGGCTCCGGGCCGTGGCCGAACACGGCGGGATGGAGCGCAGCGAGGACCGTCGCCGCACCACCCACCACATCCGTCAGAGCTGGTCCGCCCGGTTCTGGATCGTCCCGTACAAGACGGGTTGGCACCTGGCACACCACGTCGACATGGGGGTGCCGTGGCGGAACCTGCCGGCACTGCACCAGGAACTGGTCTCCTCCGGTTGGGTGACCGAAGCCCTCACGTATCCGAGCTACCGAACGTTCTGGAAGGCCTGCGCCTCCGGGGCCGGCACCTCGGTTCCCGGCGACTGATCGCCTCCCGATGGACGACCCGTCGCCCGGGGTTGGAGCCGCCGCGGTCCCCCATCCGATCACGGCGGGTCTGGTGCTCGGTGTCGCGGTCGGGGTGTTCGGGATCTCCTTCGGCGTGCTGGCCGTGGCCGCAGGCCTCAGCCCGGCGAAGGTCTGCGCGATGTCACTCCTGGTGTTCACGGGTGCATCCCAGTTCGCCGCCGTCGGTGTCGTGGGCGCAGGCGGTTCGACGGCGACAGCTCTCGCCAGCGCGCTGCTCCTGGGGGCGCGCAACGCCGCCTACGGCCTGACGATGTCGACCATCCTGCGTGGCCGTCTGCCGACCAGACTCGCCGCCTCACAACTCGTGATCGACGAGTCGACCGCGATGGCCACCGCACAGGCGACACCTTCGGACCAGCGGCGGGCGTTCTGGTGGACCGGGTTGGCCGTGTTCGTCTGCTGGAACCTCGGCACGCTGCTCGGCGCACTCGGCGGCGACGCCATCGGCGACCCGGAACGGTTCGGCCTGGACGCGGCGTTCCCGGCTGGTTTCGTCGCGCTGCTGGTTCCTCACGTCCGAAGCTTCGAGGGTCGCGTGACCGCGGCGATCGGGGTCGCGGTCGCGCTGTTGCTCGTACCGGTTGCACCGGCCGGGTTGCCCGTCCTGGCTGCGTCGATCGCCGTCCTGGTCGGACTCCGCTCCCCGAAGGGGACCGAGGCCGCACCGGGCACCGCTCCGACAGGTGAGGACCTCCCGTGAGTTGGGCTGCGATCCTCGGCCTCGCGGCCGGTTGCTACTTGCTCAAGGTGCTCGGGCTGGTGCTGCTGGGCGGCCGCGAGTTGCCTCCCACCGTCGACCGTTGCGTGGGTCTGCTCCCCGCTGCGCTGCTCCCGACCCTGATCGCGGTGCAGACCCTGACGACCGACCATCGGTGGGTCCTCGACGCACGCGCGGCGGGCGTCGGCGCGGCTGTGCTGGCGGCGTGGCGCAAGGCGCCGTTCCCGGTGATCATCGTCGTCGGTGCCGCCACGACCGCTCTCGTGCGAGCGTTCTCCTGAGCGGCGCAGTTAGCCGAGTCAGGCCGGGGATCCGTCGGGACCGTCCTGGCCACCCCGGCCGACCGGAGGTTCGTCGTCCTGGTGGTGATGGTGGTCGAACGGGCGGAGGGGCTCCTCCACGTGCTCGCGGATCGACGTCACCGTTCCGCCCGGCCGCACGCTGACATCGTCGTCGGGTTCGACCATCGGTTCGTCCAGGGGGACCGACGGCCCCTCGGCCGTCCAGGCCGCCTCCGCTTCGACCAACACAGAACGGACTGGTCGTCCTGTCCGTTCTGCGGCCTTCGCGACGTCGTCGAACTCGGGCTTGGCCCGCCCGGGGCCCACCTTCATGCGGATCGATCGGCCGTCGACGTCCACGCGCCCCTCCGTGCGCGCTACCGGCCAGCGTTCCAGGCGGGTGCCCCTGACGCCCATCGTTCCGGTCTCCGCCACGAACATCGCGACGAGATCGTCGACGAGAGCCGGATCCACCAGTGCTGACAGGGTGTGCGCAGGCCGGCCCTTCTTCATGACGACGGGCGTCACCCAGGCGTCGTGTGCCCCCGCAGCGAGCAGGGCCGACACGGCGTGGCCCAGGACCTCTCCCGTGACGTCGTCCAGGTTCGCTTCCAGCAGCACGACCGGCTGGCCGCTCCCAGGGCTCGCCTCGACGGGTGCACCGATGACCACCTGCGTGAGGTTCGGCCGACCGTCCAGGTCCCGCGTCCCCGCGCCGAATCCCGAAGCCGCGACGACCATCGGCGGTAACGGGCCGAAGCCGCTCGAAAGACCGGCCATGAGCGCGGCGCCGGTCGGGGTCGTCAGTTCGAGGGACAGGTCGACGCCCCGCGTCGGTACACCGCGCAGAAGGTCGACAACGGCCGGCGCAGGGTTCGGGATGATTCCGTGCGCGGCGCGGACCATCCCGAGGCCGACGGCGATCGGGGAGCACGTCACCACGTCCACGTCGAGCACCTCGAGCGCGGCGCAGGTACCGACCACGTCGACGATGGCGTCGATCCCCCCGACCTCGTGGAAGTGAACCTGGTCGGCGGGCCTGCGGTGCAGCCGACCCTCGGACTCCGCCAGAGCCTGGAACACACGTTGTGCGCGCTCGGTAACCCGGTCGGGCAACCGGGCCTCGGCCACGAGGCCCTGGATGTGCGCGGCCGTGCGGACCACCGTGCCCTCACGGGCGTGGACGTGGACCTTCGTTCCGCCGATTCCCGCCCTCATCACCGCTTCGGCTTCGACGTGCCACCCGCCGACCGGCAGTCGTCCGAGCAGCGACACGACCTCGTCGATCGACGCGCCCGCGTCGACCAGCGCTCCCAGCGCCATGTCCCCGGCGACACCCGAGAAGCAGTGGAACCAGGCCGTCGTCACCGTTCCGCCCCTTCGCCGTGGGAGGTCGACAGGGCGTCGACCGTCGGAGCATCCACCCGACCCCGGATCGCGGGGTTGAGGAACTGGCGGGCCACAGCGCACGCCGCGCCGTAGCCGTTGTCGATCCCCAC
>JAGQSN010000392.1 GCA_020439555.1 Acidimicrobiales bacterium
GCCGTGATCACCGAGACCCGAGGCAACCTGGAAGGCGGCTTCGCTCTCCAGCACCGCGATGACCGCAACGGCTTCCAACAGGTGACCGTCCTCTCCGTCGAAGGCGACACAGCGGTCGTGCAGGAGTGCTTCGTCGACGACGACCTCATCGTGCGACGAGATACCGGCGAGGTCGTGAACGACGCCATCGCCACCCACAACGTGCGCGGCGAGATGAACCGTGTCGATGGCGCGTGGCGGGTATCCGAAGCTCGACTGATCCAACGATGGGAGGGGGTGGCGGGATGCGCAGCCGGCTCCTGACCACGTTCGCCTTGGCATCCGTGTTCCTGGCCGTCGGTGCTGGGCCTGCCCTCGCCGAGGGACGACCCCCCGACCCACCAGGACCAGGAGGCACCGCCTACGTCGACCCCGAAGGCAATCCCACCGCGGGCGCAACCGACGGCGGCGCGTCGACAGGTGGGGGCAGCGGTGGCGGTGGAGGCAGCGGAGAGTCCCAATGCCATTGGGAGGTATCGATCGAAGACGACTTGCTCTACCCGATCTACGACGTCGACACCCTCACCACCCAACACTCCCAGACGGGCCGTTGGTTGCAGTACTGGTGCGACGGCATCGGCGTCGTGGATGTCGACGGGTTCTTCGCCACCCCCGAAGGCGGACTGGTCGATCCGGAAGCCCTCGCCCTCGAGGCGCTGGAGTCGATCGGCATCGAAGGCCCCTCCATTCGCACGAGCCCTTCGGCCGATGGCCGGCTTTACGTCCGCATCCCGACCTGGATGTGGATCGAACAGGGCTGGTGGCAGACCTACCAGGCAACGGCTGCGGCCGGTCGCGTCACTTCGACGGTGACAGCTCGGCCCGTGTCCACGTCGTGGTCGATGGGCGACGGCAACTCCGTGCGCTGCACCGGACCGGGGACGCCGTGGCGGCCCGGGCTCGCCGACGACGCCACCGACTGCCGGCACACCTACCGCCACTCCTCGGCAGGAGCGAGCGGCGAGAGGTACTCCCTCCAAGCGACCGTGACCCTCCAGGTGACGTGGACCTCGAACGTGACTGACGGGGGCACGTTGCCGGCGATCACCCGGACGTCGAGCGTCGACGTCGAGGTGGGCGAGATCCAAGCGATCGGGACCGACTGAGGAGTCCAGATGTCAACGACGACCACATCGAGACGCCCCGGCCACGGTTCCCCAAGTGCCAGCTCGAACGGCCACGGAACCCATTCACCAACGATGGTCGCACCGCCGAGGAAGCGGGTCCGCCTACCCGAGCTGGCGATCGGCCTCTTCGTGGTCGTCGTCTTCGCGCTGGGTGCCGTGCTCTGGCACCTCAGCTCGGTCGAGAAGTCGCCGGCGCTCGCTCTGGCCGGTCCGGTCGAGCGGGGTGAGACCATCACCGCGGATGACGTGCGCGTCGTTGACGTCGCCAGTGACGATGCTCTTGCCACTCTCGGCGAGACCCAGTTGAACGAGGTCGTCGGCCGGGTGGCGCTGGTCGACCTACCCGCAGGAACGCTCCTCACACAGGGCGTGGTGACCGACCCGGTAGCCATCGGCGAAGGCGACGGTGTGGCCGGGCTGTCGCTCGATCCCGGGCAGTACCCAGCGCTGGGCATCGCTCCCGGCGACGTCGTCAACGTCGTCGCCGCTGTCGACCAGTC
>JAGQSN010000045.1 GCA_020439555.1 Acidimicrobiales bacterium
GCGAGCGTGGCGGTGAAGTGCTCGAGTGCCGCCGTGGTGGCGAGGTTGGCCATCGGCGGTGCCTTGCGGGTGCGCAGCTCCAGACCCCACTTCGTGAAGCGCTCCATCCGCTTGGTCGGGTAGCCCAACTCGGCGAGGCGGTCGTTGAACACCCGGTGCTCACGGCCGTGCATCGCCTCCTGGCCGATGAACCCGTTGACCTGCTTCTTCAGGGTCGGGTCGGTGATCTCGCTGCGGTAGTGACGCACCGAACGTACGAAGAAGTCCTCGCCGTCGGGGAAGACGGAGGACAAGTTGGCGAGCACGTGGCTCGAGACCACGTTGCCGTCCTGTGCGAAGTGACGAGGAAGCTCCGCCAGGGACTCCTCGAAGGAGATTCGGCGGGTCGGGATCGCCCGGGTCGGGTCGCTGGTCTGGGCCATGGGGCCACCATAGAGGAATTGAGACTTTGACTCAATACCTCAATTTGTTAGAGTGACGGATGTGACAGCGACGGACACCGCGACCGAGACGCTGACCAAGGGCGAACAGACGCGCCGCACGATCCTCGATGCCGCCATCGAACGCTTCGGCCGTGACGGCTTCCGGTCCACCTCGGTGACCGAGATCGCCCGCGACGCCGGCGTCAGCGGCACCGCCGCGTACGCCTACTTCCCGAACAAGGAAGCGCTGTTCCTGGCCGCCGTCGACGAGGACGCCGCCGGGGTCATCCACGAGGGGGTCCACTCCCTCATCGACCCGACACGCCCGCTCGGCCCCCGCGACGCCGAGAACTGGCGGTCCACTCTCGTGTACGCGCTGATCGAGGCCGTGGACCGCCACCCCTTGGCCCGCCGCCTCCTCGCCGGCCTGGAACCCGAAGTGACGGCACGGGTGATCGAAACCCCCGCCCTGAACGACCTTCGGAAGGCCTGCGCCGACCAACTCCGCGCCGAGCAGGGAGCGGGACTCGTGCGCGCAGACCTGGACACGACCGTCGTCGCCCACGGGATCGTCGCCATCATGCTTTCGCTGCTCATGTCGGTGGTGCAGCTCGGGCCCGACGCCACCCTCACCTACGCGGAAGACGTGAGAGCCGTCTTCGACGCAGCACTCAGCCCTCCGGCAGCCACCTGACCCCGCGGCGGGACGCACCGTGGTTGCCGTCCGAATCTGTCGTCGCCACGATGACCTCGACGACGCGACACAGGAGGACACAGATGGCTGAGCACACCGACGGTGACGAGATCGCCGACCTCCTGGCGACGACGCCTACCGGCGGATTTCTCGGCGGCAAGTGGGTCGAAGACGGTGATCGTTTCACCGTCGACGACCCTTCGACGGGCCTGCCCCTCGTCGACGTGGTCGACAACCCGCCCGAACGTTTCCTGGAGGCGCTCGACATCGCGGATCGCACCCGTGAATCGCTCGCCGCGACGACCACGCACCAGCGGGCCGAGGTTCTGCGCCGAACCTACGAACTGATCGTGCGGGACAGCGAACGGTTGGCGACCCTGTGCACCCTCGAAATGGGCAAACCGCTGGCCGAGTCACGGGCCGAAGTCGCCTACGCGGCCGACTTCTTCCGCTGGTTCGCCGGCGAGGCCCTGAGAGTCGACGGCGGCTACCGACCGAACCCCAGCGGCACCGGCCGCATCCTCACCCTCCAACGTCCTGTGGGCCCTTGCCTGCTGATCACACCCTGGAACTTCCCGATCGCGATGGGTGCACGCAAGATCGCCCCGGCTCTCGCCGCCGGCTGCCCCAGCATCGTGAAACCGTCGGAACTGACGCCCCTGACGATGCTCGCCCTGGCCGCCCTGATGGAGGAGGCCGGGGCACCCGCGGGTTCGCTTTCTGTGCTCCCGACCCTCGACGCTGCGGCGACGACCGGGCCGATCATCGCGGACCGCCGGCTCCGCAAGCTGTCCTTCACCGGCTCCACCGCGGTCGGCAAACAGTTGATCGCCCAGTCCGCCGAGCAGGTCCTGCGGGTGTCGATGGAGCTCGGCGGGAGCGCCCCGTTCGTCGTGTTCGACGATGCAGACCTCGACGCCGCCGTCGAAGGTGCAATGGCGGCGAAGATGCGCAACGGCGGTGAGGCGTGCACGTCCGCCAACCGTTTCCTCGTGCACGAGTCGGTCGCCGAGGAGTTCACAGCACGTCTCACCGAACGGATGGCCGGACTGTCGGTGGGGCGTGGACTCGACGAGGGCGTCGAGGTCGGCCCGCTGATCGACGAACGGGCGCAGGTCCGGCTGCGCGACGCGGTCGCGGACGTCGCCGCCGCCGGCGCCGAGGTCAACACCGGCGGCGCTCCCCTCGATCGGCCCGGCTGGTTCTTCGCGCCGACGGTCGTGTCCGGCATCCCGGCCTCGCACCCCTTCGGTGACGACGAGCTGTTCGGCCCCGTCGCGCCCATCCGAACCTTCACCGACGACGAGCAAGCGATCGCGATGGCCAACGACACGCCGTACGGGCTGATCGCCTACGCGTACACCCGGGACCTGGAACGGGCGTTGCGGGTCTGTGACCGCCTGGAGTCGGGGATGGTGGGGATCAACCGTGGAGTGATCTCCAACGCAGCCGCACCCTTCGGAGGCGTGAAGCACTCGGGTGTCGGCCGCGAAGGAGGTTTCGCAGGAATCCACGAGTACCTGGAGACCACCTACGTAGGCCTCCCCTGATCGTCACTTCGCGACAGCGGGGTGCACGTAGCCGTCGGGCACCGCGGCGAACGTCGATGCAAGGCGGGGCAGGAAGCTGTCGTACGCGCTGCCTGCGCGCCAGACCATCGCGATTCTTCGGTGCGGTACCGGTTCGGTGAAGCGAAGGAGCCTGATCCCGTCGGGCAGCGCAACCGGCGGCCGTACGGCCAGTTCGGGCAACAGCGTGACGCCCACCCCGGCAACGACCATCTGTCGGAGCGTCTCGAGGCTCGTGGCCCGGAAGCCGCCCTTCTCCGAGGCGCCGTAACGCTTGCAAACCTCGAGGGCCTGGTCGCGTAGACAGTGCCCGTCCTCGAGCAGCAGCACCCTTTCGCCGTCGAGCACCGACGCCGGAACCGGCCCTTCACGCCCCGCGAGGCGGTGGTCGGCCGGGACCGCCAGCACGAAGTCCTCGGTGAACAGGTCGACCGTGTGGAACCCCTCCTCCGGCACCGGCAGGGCGAGGATCCCGACATCGAGCTTCCCGTCCCGGAGTTGTTGGAGGACGTCGTCGGTCTTGAGTTCGACGAGTAGGAGTTCAAGCTCCGGGTACTTGACCGACAGGTTCGGCACCACGTGCGGCAGCAGGTAGGGGGCGAGCGTCGGGAACAGCCCGATGCGAATCGTCCCCGACTCGGGGTCACGCGCGCCGCGGGCCAGGTCCCGGATCCCGTCGATCTCCCTCAGCACCACCCGCGCCCGTTCGACCACCGCCTCACCGACCGACGTCATCATCACCCGACGGGGGTTGCGCTCGACGAGTTGAACGCCCAGTTCACGTTCGAGCTTCTTGATCTGGGCGGACAGCGTCGGCTGGCTGACGTAGCAGGCTTCGGCCGCGTGGCCGAAGTGGCGGTGGTCGGCCACCGCCACCAGGTAGCGCAGGTCCCGGAGGTTCACGTTCGGTCGAAGGGGATCGACATCACGTTCTCAGGCTTGCACCAACGCCGGTTCGGCGGCGCCTTCAGCGTCTCCCGAGGTTCGGATGAGGTGGTCGAAAGCGCTGAGCGCAGCCGTCGAACCGGCACCCATGGCGACGACGATCTGCTTGTAGGGGACGGTGGTGCAGTCGCCGGCGGCGAACACGCCGGGAACGGAGGTCTCGCCCCGCTGGTCGATGACGACCTCACCGCGGCCGGACAACTCGACCGCACCTTCGAGCCATTCGGTGTTGGGGAGCAGGCCGATCTGCACGAAGATGCCGTCGAGGTCGACCGTGTGGCTCTCGTCGGTCGTGCGGTCCGTGTAGACGATGCCGGTCACCTTGTCGCCGTCACCGAGGACCTCGGTGGACAATGCACTGACGACGATGTCCACGTTGGGGAGACTGCGCAGCTTCTGCTGGAGGACCTCGTCCGCGCGGAGCTTGTCGTCGAACTCGATCAGGGTGACGTGGGCGACGATGCCGGCCAGGTCTATGGCCGCCTCGACACCGGAGTTACCGCCGCCGACGACAGCGACTCGCTTGCCCTTGTAGAGAGGACCGTCGCAGTGCGGGCAATAGGCGACTCCCTTGTTGCGGTATTCGGCTTCGCCCGGCACGCCCATCTGGCGCCAACGCGCACCCGTCGACAGAACCACGGTCCGAGCCCGCAGCGAGGCACCGTTCGCCAGTTCGATCGTGTGCAGTCCGCCGGGGGCGTCCGCCGGCACGAGCCGCTCGGCGGTCTGGAGGTTCATGATGTCGACGTCGTACTCACGGACGTGTGTCTCCAGCGCCGTGGCGAGCTTCGGGCCTTCGGTGTAGGGAACCGAGATGAGGTTCTCGATGGCGAGCGTGTCGAGCACCTGGCCACCGAAACGCTCCGCCGCGACACCGGTCCTGATGCCCTTGCGGGCCGCGTAGATGGAAGCCGCCGCACCGGCCGGTCCACCGCCGACGACCAGGACGTCGAACGGGTCCTTCTCGGCGATCTCCTTGGCCATGCGTTCGGCGGTTCCGTCGTCGAGCTTGGCGACGATCTCCTCCAGGCTCATGCGGCCGGATGCGAACAGCTCACCGTTCCGGAAGACGGTGGGGACAGCCATCACCCGGCGGTCTTCGGCCTCTTCCTTGAACACTGCGCCGTCGATGGCGACGTGGCGGAAGCGCGGGTTGAGCACGCTGAGCACGTTGAGGGCCTGCACGACGTCGGGGCAGTTCTGGCAGCTGAGCGAGAAGAACGTCTCGAACACGTCCTCGCCGTCGAGGTCGCGAACCTGCTCGACGAGTGCGTCGTCAGCCTTCGGCGGGTGACCGCCGACGTGCAGCAGCGCGAGGACCAGCGACGTGAACTCGTGGCCGAGCGGGATGCCGGCGAAACGGACCCCGACGTCGGTCCCGGTGCGCACGATCGCGAAGGAAGGGCGGCGCTCGTCGTCGTCAGCGCGGCGGACCGAGATCAGTTCCGAGAGTCCGGCGATCTCGTCGAGCAGTTCCGCCAGTTCGGCCGACTTCTTGCCGTCGTCGAGCGACGAAACCAGTTCGATCGGGTGCCGGAGGTTCTCGAGATGTGTCTTGAGCTGTTGCTTGAGGGATGCGTCGAGCACGTCGTCCTCCAAAGGTCGAAAACTGATGTGTAAGTCACCCGCCGATCGAACGAACCACCCGCTGGTCGAGCCAACCACCCGCTGGTCGAGCCAACCACCCGCTGGTCGAGCCAACCACCCGCTGGTCGAGCGAAGCGGAGCTTGCGGAGCGGAGTCGAAACCACCCGCTGGTCGAGCCAACCACCCGCTGGTTGAGCGAAGCGGAGCTTGCGGAGCGGAGTCGAAACCACCGTGGCGGCGTTTCGACTTCGTTCCGCTGGC
>JAGQSN010000046.1 GCA_020439555.1 Acidimicrobiales bacterium
AGCTGCACAGGATCGTGCGCCCGTCGTCGAGGGGCACCTCCACCCCGTGACCGAACTTCGGCCTGTGACGCAGACCGAGGAACCGTGCGAGCGCCTGGTAGCCGAACCCGCCGAGGACCATGAACACCCTGGTGTCGGAGAGCAGGTCAAGTTCCCGGTGAAGGAAGGGCGCACAGTTGTCCCGCTCCTCGATCGTCGGCTTGTTCGCCGGCGGCGCGCACTTGACCGGCGCCGCGATCCACGCCCCGGTCAGAACGAGACCGTCGTCGCGGCTCGTGCTGGTCGGCTGGTTCGCGTAGCCGGCACGATGCAGCGCAGCGAAGAGGACGTCGCCGGAGCGGTCACCCGTGAACATGCGGCCAGTGCGGTTGGCGCCGTGGGCCGCAGGGGCGAGCCCGACGATGACGAGTCGGGCCGCGGGGTCTCCGAAGCCCGGGACCGGTTTCGCCCAGTACTCCTCGTCACGGAAGGCGGCACGCTTCTCCCGGCCGACCCGTTCTCGCCACTCGACCAGGCGAGGGCACGCCCGACAAGCGATCACATCGGCTCGGAGCTGTTCGAGACCCTCCACGATTCGCACCGTACCTTCGGACGGCTCGCCGACCTCCTGTCCATCGAAAGGGTCCCACCTCAACTCCGTCTTCGAGCTGTCGACCTACGATCCATCAGAATGCGAACGGCGTTACGGGCGCCGACGGGCGGCACGCGAGACGGAGGATGCGACGGGTGGAGGAACAAGTAGAGGGCTCTGACCATCAGTACGCGGCACCCGGTGTCGGGCTGCCCTCGCCTACTGCTGCTGTTGCCTCGCCCGGCGCTTTCGAGGGAGATCGCCCCCGGCCCCGCTACTCGTCGCTCCTGGGAGCCGTGGCCGGCCTCCTTCTCGCTGTGTCGCTCGCTGAGTTCCTGAGCAGCCTGTCGGGCGACGGTCGTCGACTGGCGGGCATCGCCATCGCCCTCGTGTTCGAGTTCGCAGGTGTTGGACTCGTCTGGCTGGCCCGCGAGAAGCACATGGCCACGGCCGGGATCGCCTTGAGTGCGATCGGCCTTGTCCCGCTCGTGTTCCACCTATTCGTCGATCCGGCCGATCCCGGCGCCTCGATCGGCTCGGTGAGCGAGTTCACCGGCACCGCAACCGGGATTCTGGCGGTGCTCACGGTCCTCTGGCTCGCCGCATACTTCCTCGGACCCGGTCGCCGGTACGGGGTCTACCTCGGCGGCGCCCTGGTCGCCATCTGGTTGATCGCGATGGTTCAGATCGTCGACGACCCACTCACGAAGGTCGAGAACCAGCTTCCCGTCCTCGGCCGAACGGAGTCGTTCCAACGGATCGACTCCGATGACTCCTCGAGTTCGGTCACTACCGACGACTCGGGTTTCTCCGCCGACTCGACCACTTCAGGGGACTTCGAGATCGACGGGAACTTCGACTCCTCCACCGAGGGCAGTTTCGACTTCGACAGCGACATCGACTCCTCCACCGAGGGCAGTTTCGACTTCGACAGCGACTTCGACTCCTCCTCCACCGACAGCAGCTTCGACCTCGAGGAATCAGGTGGAGGCGACGGCACGATGACCAAGCTCGGCGCAGTATCGCTGCTGCTCGGCGCTGCTTACCTGGCGGTCGCTGCACTGCGTGATCGTCGAGGCGACATGCGAATGGCGACGGCCTTCGTTGCCGTGTCCATTCCGATCCTGCACCTGGCCGTGCTCATGCTGTCCGAATCGCTCGAGGCGTACGGGACCGGCCTTCTCGCTATCGGGCTGGGAGCATGCGCCATCCTGGTCGGCGAACAGGGCGCGCGCCGCTTCACGTCGTGGAGCGGCGTTTGGGCGGTGACGGTCGGGGTGGTGGTCGTCGTCGAGGAGGCAACCGGCGCCAGCAGCGCAGCGACGGCGACGATTCTGATGGTCCTGGGTGCCGCGTTGGCCGCCTTCCTCTATGTCAGGGAAACAAGACCGCCATCGACTCGTCCACCTGCCTTCCAACCGTTGCCGCAACCGTCGCCGACTCCCCCGACGGTGCATGCTCCCGGAATCCCGCCGATCCCGGTTGCACCGCCCGTTGCACCGTCGACTCCACCGCAGGTCGGCCCGTCGCCCTTCGCTCCGCCCGCAGATGCCGCGGACTGGGGTCCCCCGTCACCGCCCGATCCGCCGTCGCCGGGGTCGTAGTTCTCTCGAGGCCTTCCGACTGCCGACGGGTGTGGAAGCGGCGGCACTTCGGCCAGGGGCCGGGGCCGGCGACACCACCGGTAGATTGGCTCGGCTCATGGCTTCGAAACGATCGACCCCACCCGGACAGGACCGGTCGGCCACGCTCGTCCTTCTCGTCCGACACGGCCAAACGCCGACGACCGGCTCCACCCTCCCTGGCCGCGCGCCGGGCCTACACCTGGCCGACCGAGGAGTACAGCAGGCCGAAGCGGTTGCGACGCGCATCGGCGCGCTGGGCCGTGTCACTGCGGTCTACGCGTCCCCGTTGGAGCGGACCCGGGAGACCGCGGCCCCGATCGCCAAGGCGACCGGCCAGCGCGTGCGTCGTCACAAGGGACTGCTGGAGTGCGACTTCGGCGAATGGACGGGCCGCAAGCTGAAGGATCTGATGAAGCTGCCCGAGTGGCAGACCGTCCAGCGCTATCCGAGTGGCTTTCGATTCCCGGGCGGCGAGTCCTTCGGCGAGATGCAACAGCGGATGGTGTCGACGGTGCAGGCGATCGCGGCGGACCATCCTGGCGAGACCGTCGTCGCCGTCTCTCACGCCGACCCGATCAAGGCAGCGGTGGCCGACGCGCTCGGCACGCACCTCGACCTGTTCCAGCGCATCGTGATCTCCCCCTGTTCGGTGACAGCGGTGCTCGTCACCGCCGGCGGTCCGCTGGTGCTCGCGGTGAACTCCACCGGCGACGATCTCAGCTCGTTGGTCCCCTCATGACCGAACCGGAACCACCGTCCTGGGAGTTCAGCCGACCCAATCGCTTCACGGCCGGCGCCATCGGCGAACCCGGTTCACGGGTCTTCTACCTCCAGGTGTTCGCCGAGGGCGTCGAGGTGGACGTGAAGTGCGAGAAGCAGCAGGTGGTCGCGCTTGCGGACCAACTGGTCAAGCTGTTGGCCGATCTTCCCGAGGACGAGGCCCAGGGCGGCGCGGACGTGGAGGCCGTCGCTGCCCTTCCGCCGACGGAGCTCGCCTGGGTGGTCGGCTCGATCAGTATCGGCGTCGATCGCTCCGACGACCGGGTCGTCGTGTTGTTCGAGGAGATCGTGGTCGACGAGGAGGACGGCAGCGTCTCGACCGGTCCCGGCTCGCTGCGTGTCCACCTGACGGCATCTCAGGTGAGGGGCTTCGCTGCGCAGGCGGAGCTCCTGGCGTCGGGTGGGCGTCCGATATGCCGGCTCTGCGGTCAACCGATCGACCCTTCGGGCCATGCCTGCCCAAGACTCAACTGACCCGGTGCCCGGCGCCTTTCCGACGGACCCTTCCGAGGTTGTCCTGGGTGAATGGGAACGGCTGCTTCGGGATTCCGAGTTGGTGGTCCTCGGCCGCATGCCTTGGAGTTCGAATGCGACCCTGCTGTGCGAACTCCGGAGCGATGACCTGGACCCGCAGGTGTGCGGGCGGGCGATCTACAAGCCGCGCCGGGGTGAGCGGCCGCTGTGGGACTTTCCCGACGGTCTGTTCCGGAGGGAGGTGGCGGCCTACCGGTTGGCCCGGGCCCTGGGCTGGATGCTGGTGCCACCGACGGTCGAGCGTGAGGGTCCGTTCGGGGTGGGGTCGGTCCAGCTGTTCATCGACGCGGATTTCGAGCGGCACTACTTCGAACTGCTCGAGGACGAGTCCACCCACCCGCAACTCAGACGGCTCGCCGCTTTCGACATCGTGGCGAACAGCACCGACCGCAAGGGCGGCCACGTACTGATCGACGAAGCGGGGCACCTCTGGGCGATCGACAACGGCCTGTCGTTCCACGCCGAGTTCAAGCTGCGGACGGTGATCTGGGACTTCGCCGGTGAGCCGTTGCCGGCGGACCTCGCCGACGACATCGACCGGATCGCCTCGGGCCTGCCGGCGGAACTGGCAGAGTTCCTCGACCCGTTCGAGAGGGACGCGTTGCGTACCAGGGCGCGTGCCCTGCTGTCCGAGGGCCGGTTCCCCGCCGACCCGACCGGGCATCGCTATCCCTGGCCCCTCATCTGACGACCGAGGATCGCACGAACGAGGACCCGGTCCTCGCGCCCGGGCTGCTCGGAGGTGGCGAAGGGGACCGATAACGTTGACATCGATCCATGACACATGAGAACGTGGTGTGTTCGCTTCCTCGGAGGTTCCAGGTGACCGCCATCGTCGACCGCAATCCGACAGACACCGGCGGAGGGCGTCTCGCCCCGCTGCTCGAAAGGCTCAGCCGCCAATCGGTGTCCAAGGGCCACAACGTCTACGCGGACATCGCGTGGGACGAAGCCGACATGGCGATCTCCGCCGCCGATCCGCGGGTCGGCCTCTTCGCGTTCGACCCCCTGGCGAGCACCGACTGGTACCGGGCGCAGGATGCCGCGGTGCAGCAGGCCGTCGGTCTGCACCGGATCGCAGCCGCGATGAAGGTGGGCATGCAGTTCGAGAATCTGCTCCAGCGGGGCCTGCTGTCGTACGCGATGCGAATGGACAACGGAGATCCGGAGTTCCGGTACTGCCAGCACGAGGTCATCGAGGAGGCCCAGCACTCGATGATGTTCCAGGAGCTCGTGAACCGGACCGGACTACCCGTCGAGGGGATGCCGGTCGGCATCAGGACGCTCGCCACGATCGCGGTACCGATCATCAACCGCCTCGCGCCGGAGCTGTTCTTCGTTCTCGTGCTCGGAGGCGAGGATCCGATCGACTACCTACAGCGCCGCCAACTTCGCGAGGGGACGACACATCCGCTCATCGAGCGGGTGATGCGCATCCACGTCAACGAGGAGGCACGGCACATCGCGTACGCCCGCACCGTCCTCAAGGAACGAGTGCCGGCACTGAGCCGTACGCGTCGCTACCTGCTCAGCCTGTCGGTTCCGTTCGTGCTGTCGATCATGGTCCCGCTGATGGTCGACGCCCCGGGTCAGCTCGCGAAGCACCACGGTGTCCCCTCCGAGGTCCTACGCGAGGCCCGTCTCACCCCTGAGGCCCGACTGCTGCGCAAGGAGTCGGTGGCCAAGCTCCGGAGGCTGTGCCGAGAACTCGGCCTGATGAACCGAAGCGCGGTCCGCACCTGGCGTCGCGTCGGCCTCTACCAGCGGGACCTCGATCAGGTAGCGGAAGCCGCCTGATCGACGCCGTCGCTGTCGGCGACGTCGGACGCCACGTCCGGGTCGGCGTCGAAGTAGTCGCGGATGGCGGCCGACATCGCCTGGTTGAACAGCGCTTCCAGCACGGTCGCTGCAACCGATCGGAGTTGCTCGACAGCGGGCGTCAACCGCTCGAGGTCGACCTGTGTGTCGATCGCCAGCCGTGCGACGAGGTGTTCGTCGGCCAGTTGGAGGAACGCCTCGGCGACACGAGCGCTGGCCTCCTGGACGACTTCCACCGCGTCCAGCTGCGCAGCCAGAGGCACACCCATCCCCACGAGCTCCTCGGCAGCGGCGAGCAGACGCGGCGAATCCACCCGCACCTTGTCCCCGTCGATCGCGATGAATCCGTCCATCATCGCCCGCAGGATCACCGGGTCCTCTTCGCTCAAACCGAGCCTTCGGATCAGGTCCTCGGCATCGGCGGTCTCGCCCACCTCTTCACGGAACGGTCCGGCGGCAACTGCCGTGAGACGCCCGTCGATGAGCACCTTCGCGATCGCCGCCAAGTTGAGACCTTCGTCCTGCATCTGACGGATCTGCTTCAACCGGTTGAGGTGGTGACGCCCGTAGTAGCCGGTCCGGCCGTCGATACGCGGTGGGGGCAGCAGACCACGCGACTGGTGTGCACGGATGTTGCGGACGGTCATTTCGGACGCAGCCGCGAGTTGGTCGATCGTCATCCAGACCTCACCCTGGCCTGCCGGAGCGGACTTCGGGCCGTCTCCGCGACTTGGTCCTTCACCGATCATCGCCGGAAACCTATCGGTCCGGCGTGTCGTCCCGTGACCCCGTCGCCCCGTTGCACAGGAGTTGGGCGGCCAGCCGGTCGATAGCGGGACCGGTCAGTTCCGGAGGCATGGCGATCTCGGTCGTCGCCCGTTCGGAGTGCAGCACGATGATCTCGGCGTCGAGCCCCCAGAAGGCTTCGGTGCGGAAGCGGACCGGCCGGGCGACGACCCGGTCGATCGCCTCGAAGTCTGCCGAGACGGGGCCTCGCGTCGAGGAGAGCCCGACGGCGACGGGGTCCTCGACGTGCCACGACACCGGACTGGCCGGCATGGGTCCGAGGATGACGATGCCGTCGGTCCACGGTCCCCATCCGCGCGCGGAGGTCCGGCGGAGTTGCACGTCGAGTTCGACGTGTTCACCGCCGACGAGTTGATTCCGAAGGTCACGACGCCCGGGCCGCCCCCGGCCGTGCAGAGCGGGGCGTCTCATCCGAACCCGAACGCGGAGACGGGCCCCGGCCGGAGCCGGGACCCGTCACCACGAACCTGCGAGTCGCCTCGCATCGCCGGAACTCCGCCGATCAGCGGGCCTTGAGGGCCTCGATCAGCTTCGGCAACACCTTGTGGACGTCGCCCACGATGCCGAGATCGGCGATCCCGAAGATCGGGGCCTCCGGATCCTTGTTGATGGCGATGATGTTCTTGGAGCCCTTCATGCCCACCATGTGCTGGGTGGCACCGGAGATGCCCGCAGCGATGTACACGGTCGGCTTGACGACCTTGCCGGTCTGGCCGATCTGGTAGCTGTACGGCACCCAGCCGGCGTCGACGATCGCGCGGGACGCGCCGGGCGCACCCTTGGTGAGCTTGGCGAGCTCCTCGATCATCTCGTACTTGCCTGCCTCACCGAGGCCACGACCACCGGAGACCACCACGGCCGCCTCGTCGAGCTTCGGACCAGAGGTTTCCTCGACGTGACGGTTGAGCAGCTTGGCCGCACCGGCCGCACCCGTGTCGGGCACCGCGATGGTCACGACCTCGGCCGCACCGCCACCGGTCTCCTCGGCAGCGAAGGACTTCGGGCGGAACAGGGCGATCGCCGGGCCACCCGCAGCGAAGCGGGTCTTGACGATCTGGGTGCCACCGAAGATCTGGGTGGAGACGACGATCCCGTCGCCCACCTCGACGTCGGTGTTGTTGGTGAGCACCGGCTTGTCGAGCTTCACCGACAGACGCGCCGCAATGTCGCGGCCGTCGTAGGTGGTGCCGGCGAGGATGGCGTCGGGGGCTTCGCCGCCCTCGATCGCAGCGGCGAGCGCGGCCGCCACGTGGACGCCCTGGAGCTTGCCGGAGAGGTCGCCGGTGGCGAGCACGCGGGTGGCGCCGTGGGCGCCGACGGTCGCCGCGATCGCAGCGCCGTCACCGCCGGTGAACACCTCGACGGTGTCGGCGATCTCGCGGGCCTTGGCCAGGATCTCGAGCGAGATCGGGGCGACGGTGCCGTCGGGGGTTACTTCGGCGTGGACCCACACCTTGGAAAGAGCCATGTCTTCGTACCTTTCGTCTCGGTGCCGGGTCAGAGGACCTTGAGGTTGTCGAGGAACTCGACGATCTTCAGGTGGGCTTCGCCGTCGTCTTCGATGATCTCGCCGGCCTCGCGCTCGGGGGCGTCGGCGACGTCGATGATCTCCTGGCCGGCGCCGGCCCAGCCGACGATG
>JAGQSN010000047.1 GCA_020439555.1 Acidimicrobiales bacterium
AGATCCGCACCGACCTGCGGGCACCGACCCTCATGCTCCAGTCGGAATCCGACGTCCTCGGCGTGTTGAACTTCTACCCGGCCCGCCAGCCCGATTCGGACACGGTTCGCACGTGGGAGATGGCCGGCACCGCGCACGTCGACGAGTACCTGCTCGGACCGATCACCTCCGCTTTCGACTGCGGCGCCGAGATCAACGACGGCCCGATGAACTTCATCCTGAAGGCGGGTCTGCGTGCGCTCGACACGTGGGTCCGTGACGGCACCGCTCCACCGAAGGCGGAACCGTTCAAGACCGAGGAAGCCGAAGGTGAGGTCCGCTACGTGCGTGACGAGGACGGCATCGTCGAGGGCGGTGTTCGCACACCTCCCGTCGACGTTCCGACGCGTGTGGTCTCCGGCGAACCCGGACCGAGTGCGGACGTGGTCTGCCTGCTCGCCGGTTCCACGATCCCGATGTCACCGGGTCGCCTGAAGACGCTCTACGGCACCGCCTCGGACTACCGGACCGAGTACGAGAAGGCGACCGACGACGCGATAAAGGCCGGCTTCGTGTTGAAGGAGGACCGCAAGGCCCTGCTCGACGAGGCCCAGCCGGAGCTGATCGGGAAGGGCTGACGTCCCCGACCGGTCACCTGGCGCAGTCGTTCACCGGCTTCCTGCCGGACAGAAGACCGTCCAACCACTCGAAGCCCTGCTCGTAGGCGGGTACCGCACCCTCGATGTGGCCCTTGCCGGGGACGACACGGCGTTCGACCACCGCTCCGGCCTTGCACATGCGTGCGACGAGATCCGCGCTCTGAGCCGTGGGCACCTGGGTGTCCGCGTCACCGTGGACGATCAACACGGGTGACTCGCCAGGCTCGGAACCTGGGATGTTCGATCGGATCAAACCGATCCACGGTTCGGTCCTCAGCGGGTCGACGCGGAAAAGCTTCTTCTCGAGCAACGCTGCGTCGGGTACCTCCTTGCAGGAACGGTCGAAGATGGCGAGCACCTTGCGGCCGGTGTCGGTCAGGAGCGAGTCGGTGTCAGCCGATGGATCGGACGTCGACATGCCTCCGAGCATCGCGACGAGCCCTCCGCCGCTCAGCGCCGCCACACCCCTGGCCATCTCCTCCAGCTCCGAAGCCGGTGCCCCGGCGACCGTACCGACGACCTTCAGATCCGGCGCGTAGTCGCCGACGATCTGGTTCGCCCAGAGTGCAGCGTGACCGCCTTGGGAGTATCCGACGATCGAAACCCTCTCGGACTCGGTGGTGACACCTGGCAGCTGACGGGCGGCGAGTGCCGCGTCGATGACGCTGCGACCTTCGCTCACACCGACGAGGAACGGGTGCCGGCCGGGGCCGCCCTGACCTTCGTAGTCGGTGGATGCCACGACGAAGCCGTGCTTCGTTCCGACCCCCTGCACGAAGCGGGCCTCGACCGACGGTGCGCTGTCGGGTTCGGCCGAGGGTGCGCAGTCATCGGCCAGCCCGGTGGAACCGTGCGCGTGGGTCGCCACCTTCCAGCCGCCCGCAGGTGCCTCCCCGGCGGGGACCGATGCCATGCCTGTGACGACGGTCGGCTCACCCGAGACGGTGGTCGACACGTACAGGATGCGGTACCGCCGACCGGAAGCGTCCCCGTCGGGGTAGGGGATCGACTGGTAGCGCAGCAGGTCACCGTGGCGTGCCGTCCCCTTCGCCGGAACCTCGACGTCCGCGAAGTCAGCGAACGACGTGCCGGTGGGGATCTCCTCCGGCTTCCGTGCTTCGGGTGGGGTGGCAGTCGTGGAGGGGTCACCGGTCCTGGCGGAGGTCGACGACGACTGCGAGGAATCGGAGCCTCCGCCGCTGCATGCCGGGATCGCGAGTGCCACCGTGCACAACGCGACGAGCATGCCGATCCCCCGGCTTCCACGTGACAGGACGGTCGGCATGGACAGCTCCGCTTCTCCGGGGGTTCAGGGGAGGGGAACCGGGACGGAGTCCGGGCGGATCAGGGCGTCGCTGCCTCCGTCGGCCACGATCAGCGACCCGACGAGGAACCGGGCGTCGGGGCCCAGCATGAACATGACGACACCGGCCAGTTCGTCCGCCGTGCCGGGACCGCCGGATGGCACCGGTAGGGCGTCGATGAACTGACCGACGGTCACGTCGTCGCGGCTCGCCTGGAGGAGCGGCGTCTCGACGGCACCAGGTAGGACGGCGTTCAGGCGGATGCCCGCGCCCGCCCAGTCCGCGTGGGTGGCACGACGGCGACACCAACGGGCCACGGCGAGCTTGCTGGCCGGGTACGCGGCGAACGAGTCCCCCTCGTCCGCGACCGCCAGCGCCGCTTCCTCGTCGCCGGCCAGCAGGGCGTCCACCAGCCCCATCGGCACGCCCGGCTGGATCGACGTCGAGTTCGAACTGACCACCACCGCCGCGGGTCGGTCGCCGGCCGCCAGTAGGGGGCGCAGGCCTTCGAGAACCTCGACGGTGCCGAAGTAGTTCACGGCTGCGACCAGACGGCCGGGCCGGTCGGTCAGGCCGCTCACCCCGGCCCAGGTGACGATCCCATCGATCGATCCGTCCGCGAGGGCCGTCACCCCGTCGATCGCCGTCCGACGACCTTCCGCGGTCGACAGGTCCGCGACGACATTCGCGTCACGGAGGTCGACCCCGATCACGCGCTGGCCGTCCTGTTCGAGACGCCGACAGGTGGCGGCGCCCATGCCGGACGCCGATCCCGTGACGACGACGGTCCTCTGGCGGGTGGGGTCGCTCACCGCTGCTCCTCGGGGACGAGCACGCAACGCGTGCCGGTGAAGATCGTGGCCATGCACTTGTTGCAATGCACGCAGAGGCCGTGGTCGGTGTCCTCGGCGGCGAGCTTGTTCGGAAGGTCAGGATCTCGCAGCAGCGCCCTGGCCATCGCCACGAACGAGAACCCTTCGCCGAGCACCCGTTCCAGCGTGGCCCGTTCGTTCGCTCCTCCGAGGTAGATGAGAGGCATCGACAGTTCGGCGCGGAACTGACGGGCGAAGTCGAGGAAGAACGCCTCCTCGAACGGGAGGGTCGGCAGGATGCGCCGACCGAACGCCCGGACGCCGAGGCCGATCAGCTTCGGTTGGGCGGCCGCGAACTCGCGGAGCGGGACGTCGCCTCGGAAGAAGTACATCCCGTTGAGCAGCGACGAGCCGCCGGTGAGCTCGAGAGCGTCGAGGTGGCCGTCGGCTTCGAGGATCTGGGCCATAGGGATGCTCTCCTCCAGCCAGAGTCCCCGGTCGACCCCGTCGGCCATGTTGAACTTCGCCCACAGGGCCATGTGATCGGGCAACGCTCGGCGGACGGCTCCGACGACCCGTCGGGGGAAGCGGAGCCGGTTCTCGATGCTGCCCCCGTAGGAGTCGGTCCGCTTGTTCAGGTTCGGGCTGAGGAACGAGCTGAGTAGGTAGTTGTGGCCGAGGTGCAGTTCCACGGCGTCGAAACCGGCTGCGGCCGCGGCACGGGCGGAGGCGGCGAACTGCTCGACGAGTTCGTCGATCTGCCGGGTCGTGGCGCCGGGCACGATCCCGCCGGCGGGGGCGCTCAGACGCCGGGACGGGGCGACGGACGGGTTCCGTTTGCCGTGGCCCTGGGCGACGAGGCCGGCGTGGCCCATCTGTGCGGCGACGAGGGCACCGTGTTCGTGGACTGCGTCGGTGAGGCGTTGGAGGTCCGGGGCGAGGTTCTCGTCGAGGACGAGCGTGTCGCGGTTGACCCGACCGCCCTTCGACACGGCGCAGTAGGCCACCGTGGTCATCGCCGCGCCACCGCGGGCGACACGGGAATGGAACTCGACCAGTTCGTCCGAAACGGTCCCCCGGGGCATCACACCTTCGAAGGTGGCCGCCTTGATGATCCGGTTGCGCAACGTGAGCGGACCGAGCCTGCCCGGTTCGAACGGTCCGGAAACGACGTTGGACATGCCCGGAACGTACCCGCGACCGACCCCCGGTGTCGGGGGCCGTGGGTAGGGTCGGGGACACGCCGCTCGATCGGTGGTGCTCGGGGCGTCGGCCCCCACGTGAATCCGCACCAGACCGTCGAAGGACCCACCGTGTTCGATCCCCATTCCCCCACCTCCGACCAGGACCGCTCCGACCCGTGGCTGAACCGGGTCAGCGCGTTGCTGGCCAAGGCCGAATCGACCGACTTTCCCGACGAGGCCGAGGCGCTGCTCGCCAAGGCCCAGGAACTGATGGCCCGCCATGCGATCGACGACGCGATGCTCGCCCGCGCCGGACGACGCGCGTCCGACACGGTCGACACGAGGACGATCCTCGTGGAGGCCCCCTACGCGACCGCCAAGGCCTCGCTGCTCGGAGCCGTGGCACAGGCGAACGGGTGCCGAGTCGTGATGGGTGCCGCCGGGGATGGACGGGCGTGCATCGCGCTCGGCCACGTCGCCGACCTGGACTCCGTGGAGTCGCTTTTCGGTGCCCTGTCGCTGCACGCGGTGCGCACGATGCTCGCCGCACCGGTGCCACCGGGAGACACGGTGCGGCGGTTCCGGCATGCCTTCCTGCTGTCGTTCGCCGCCAGGATCGGCGAGCGGCTGCGTGAGGCGCGCCGCAGCGCCGAACGTTCTGCCGAAGCCGAGTCCGCCGACGGAGCGGGAGTGGCGCTGGTCCTCGCTGACCGGGCGAGCGAGGTGGACCGGGCGTTCCGCGAGGCCTTCCCGCGGGTGCGGACCATGCGTACCAGCAGTTCTTCCGCGGCCGGTCGGGTCAGCGGTCGTCGAGCGGCGGACTCCGCCGGGCTCGGTCATCGGGCCGTCGGCGGCAGCCGGGCGTTGCCCGGCGGATGAAACTGCCGGTCAGCTCCGGGGGACGTCCTTCCACGGGAGGTCCTTGTCGGTGCGAGGTTCGCCGGGGAGGCCGAGCACCCGTTCACCGATGATGTTGCGCTGGATCTCCGAGGTTCCGCCCTCGATCGAGTTCGCACGGGAACGCAGAAACATCTTCCGCGAGGATCCAGGAGCCCCGACGAGACCGAGGTTCTCGGAGCGGCGCATCTCGAAGTCGTAACCGGCGAGGGCGTTCGCCCCGAGCAGGTCGACGCAGAACTCGTATATGTCCATGTTCACGAGCGCGAACTTCAGCTTGGCGATCGACCCTTCCGGTCCGGGGTTGCCGGCCTTGCGGTTCT
>JAGQSN010000393.1 GCA_020439555.1 Acidimicrobiales bacterium
GGAGGATGTTCACGTGGGCGTAGAGGCCGAACACCTCGTTCATGAAGGCGTAGTGGTCGTGGTCGCCGCAGTACATCGTCCCCGAGACCCGACCTCCCTCCCAGGCCTGGTCCTCCTCCTGGGCGATCATGCGCATCTCGGCGATGATCTCGTCGCGTGGGCGGCCCTTCTCGGGCAGTGTCCTGTTGACCGGGAAACGATCGGCGTACGGGAAGGCGCTCATGGGTGCCGACTCTCTCTCTGCACGAGGTAGATCCGAATGATCATTCGATTACTTCGATGCAAGTCTGCCCGGTGCCCTTGGGCCCGACAAGCGGCCGCTCTCGAGGCGTGTCCGAAGATGTCAGGCAGCGAGGTCGGCCGGGATGAGCTGCTCGGTCAGCAGTCGCTCGAAACGGGCCGGGTCACCGGCGACGAACGAGCGGCACAACGGGAGACCCGCGACGTAGCAGAAAATGTATGCCCTCCATGTCGGGTGGGTGAGGAACGAGATCGACTTCACGGCTCGTTCGTGAGCCAACAACCCCCAGCGTTCCAACTCGGCCACGGCTTCGTCTTCAGGGCGTCCGCGGTCGTGCAGAAGGAGTGCCGCGTTTCCTCGCACGGCCGCAAGGGCCTCACCGGCCTCGGCGACCGCGGCCACGACCTCGGTCTCGTAGACGATGCCGAGTGGGCGCAGGATCTCCGCCATCACCGGTTCGTGGTGTTCACCGAGCAGGGCCTCGATCGCGAGGTCGGCCAACCCTTCGGCCATCAGGCACTGCGGGGTGCCGACGAGGAAGATCGACTCCTCCAACCACCCACGAGTCCTCACCAGGCCGACCTCCTTGCGACAGTGCTCGGTGTGGTGTCCGGGGTAGGCCTCATGGGCGATCAGGTGACCGATCGCGGTCGAACTGACCGGCAGGTCCGTGTTGATCGCGACCCGGCTACGCAGTCCGCCCTCGTAGTAGTTGAAACCCGACCAGGGTTCGTTCGTGACCAGGTCGAAACGGATCGACTCGCCTTCGGGAAGGCCGAATCGTTCATGTGTTCGTTCACGGAACGCCTCCGCGACGACGTGTACCGCTTCGGTGAGCTGCTCGCGGGTCATCAGGTGCCGGTTACGGAACGCTTCGTAGCGCTCGGCCAAGGGGCCCGACCCCGGAAGGGCGGCATCCAAGCGCGTGTGTGCCTCGGCGAGGATCTCGTGGTCGACGAACTGCGGTCTGACCCCGTAGCAGGACTCGACCTCGTCCACGAAGGAGATCTCCTCACCGGCGAGCTTCCGGGCGGCGGTGTGAAGGCCGGCCGCCTGGGCGCGCAGCCAACGTCTCCGGATCGGATCGAGGTCGCCGTCGCCCGCGTCGATGTCGGCGACCAGTCCCCTCACGTCGGAGACGAGAGCGGGAAGGTCTCGCAACGGTTCCGAGTCGACCCGCTCGGACAGATGGGCCGGGCCGTAGTAGGCGTCGACCAGACCGTCGAGGTGACGACCGAGCCGCAGACCGACCTCGAGGTACCGATCGACAGGAGAAGGATCCGAGACGACCATGGCGGCTCACGCTATCCACCCGCCTGCTCCCCCGAGCCGTGCGGCCCTGCCGCTGCATCGAGCACCGGTGAGCGAACCGCCTACCGGCGGAGTCCGAGCCTCAGTGCCAGAGCTCAGGGACCTCCACGACGACGTCGGAGACATCGATCTGCCTGTCCACCAGATCGAGCGGTAGTCGGTCCGTTCCATTGGCCCAAAGCGGCCTGCCGGGCCGTTCCATCCGGTTCCAGAGTGCACGCCAGGTCCGCTCGCCGACCCGCCTACCGACACCGCCCACCAGCCAGACCGGCACCGACGAGGTCCGTGCAACCGCTGCTGCAGCCCAGTTGCCCGAAGGGACGACCGCGAAGCCCGGTCCGACGACCGCAGCGTCGATCAGGAGGACGTCGGACGTCGCGACAGCAGCGGCCAGGCCCGTCACGTCCACGTCAACCCCACTGACGTCCGAATCATCGAGTGCCCGGACGAAGCCAGGCCCATCCCCCTCCACGTCGACGACACGCACTTCGACATCGCCCCTTCTGGCGAAGCTCTCCGCGAGGCGGGGCGGCCACCCGACCACCGCCACGACGGCATCGGGAGCGAGCGCGTACGACAGGTCGTGGAGTGTCCGATCCGAGTCGATGTCCGCGACGCAGGACTCGGCCTCGGTGACCGGGTCGTCCGAGCACAGCACCCTGGCGCAGAGCCACCAGATCGGACCGTTGGTCGGATGCCGGTCGACGAGCCGGCGGCAACCGGTGACCAACGCGGCCCGGTCCTCGGCGAAGCCCGCCAGGGACCAGGCGGCCTCCCTGAACACGGCATCTGCAGGCGCGTCCGAGGCGCGAGCCACGTAGCGGAGCCGCTCGATCGGGTGCACCTCTCGAACGCTACCGGCGCACCGACGGGGACGCCCGTGCTGTGCCGAAAGCGCCGCTGGAGTCTCAGGCTCCGGGCTTGAACACCATCAGGAACAGGGCGATCGCAGCCAGGAGGTGGACGATACCGCCCGCCATGTTGAGGATCTTCCCCGCCGACTGGTCACCCTGACTGACCTTCTTCTCCGCCGGTGCCATCAGGCCGAAGTAGACGCCGAGCAGCAGGAACCACACGACCGCTGCAGCCGACAGCCACGGGTCCGAGACGGAGTAGACGAGCTCGTCGGTGCCTTCGAGCTTGCTCATCCCGGCGATGCCGAAGCCGAGCAGACCACCGACGGCGAGAGCCGGACCGTAGATCCGAGCGCTGGAACCGCCGGCGAGCCGGTTGATCGTCCCGACCGCGTCACCGCCGTCCTGGCGAACCTTGCGGGCGACGAACGGCCACACGAACGCCGGCGAGAAAGCCACGAAGAAGCTGAGGATGTGCAGGAAGACCATCAGCTTGTAGCCGTTGTCCATGTAGGCGGCGAGGACCATGGGAGGGCGCCCTTCTCGGGTCGGGGACGGAACTGGCGTGCCCGAACCTAGTTGGCCGGATGTGAGGGGCCACCAGTCAGGCGACTAGCTTCGGCGGCGATGGTGACCCAGGTGAACCCCGACGTGAAGCTCACGGCGATGGGCGACGAGGCCCGCACGATCGAGGAGTGGACGACCACGTTCCAGCTCCTGACCGTCGTCCTCGACCCGTACACCCAGGAGAGCGCGTGGCTGCTGCCGACGGCGGGCCGCTTCCTCTCCAACTTCCGTGGCGCCTCGGTGAGGGCGGCGTGGACGGTCACGGCGGACGAGCGTGACGCACGGAAGTTCCTCGGCCCCTGGGCAGAACAGTTCCTCACCTTCACCGACCCGGACCGTGAGCTGATCGGTGCGTTGGAGATCGAACGGACCCCGGCACTCGCCTACGTGCGCCAGGACCTCGCGGTCATCGGAACGGCCGAAGGCTGGGAACCATCCGAGTGGGAACGCCTCGGCGAACTGGTCGGCAAGGTGAACTCGTGGAGCTTCCCGCAGCTTCCCGAGCCCGGTGACCCGGGTCCGTTCAAGGGCGCTCCTGCCAAGGGCTGAGCCGATACCGCTCCACATCGCCCTTCGCTGGAGCAGTTCAACCAGAAACCGGTTCTACGACCCGGCTCGATCGTGGCCGATCACGTGTCGGGTTCACGGGCGAGAGTGAACGTCGAGTCGGAGGAGGCACCGAAGAACGACGTGTACACGATGTGTTCGACGCCGGCCTCGGCGGCAGCGTCCACGAACGTGAAGTGCTGGTCGAGGCGGTCCGGGCCTTCGTGGGTCGACGCCATGAAGACGACGTCGACCCCGTCGAGTGCCGCAACGATCGCGTCTCGATCTTCGTAGCTGGCCCGGACAGCGCTCGCGACGGGGAGCGCCGGAGCGCGGCCTAGGTCACGTACGAGGAGACGTTGGGTTACGCCCGCGGCCGCCAACCGTTGGGCGACCATCCCGCCGAGTCGTCCCGTGCTACCGGTCACCCCGAAAGGACGTTCGTTCGTCATGGAAACCCCGATTGACTCGGTCACCATCTGAGCCGTCCGCGGATCGGACGTGCTGAAGGTGAGCGTAGGACGACTTCGGTCAGTTCGGATCGAGCGAGAAGTGCGAGTGCACGGCACGAAGCGTCTCGCCGACCTCGCGGAGGACGAAGGTGCACCTGCCATGGCGAGCGAAATCAGTGCCGTCGCTGGCGCCGAGAGAGGACCAGCGTGCGGTCAGGATGCGGAGATCTCCACCGGACTCGACGTGAACAGAACCAGGGTCGACCGAGAATCCCCTCGTGGTCGTCCAGGTCGGAATCCACTGCTGGTCCACGAGTTGATCCCGGTCCGTGGTCTCGACCGCAAGTGTTCCGAAGCTCCGGCAGTGAGGGTGGAACAGGTAGCGGGCTGCCTCGAAGTTCTGCTCGCGTACCAACCGGGCGAACAGTTGCAGCCAAGCGAACGCGGCACCGTCCGCGAGGTCCGATGTCTGTCGGGCGAGCCGTTCTTCGGCTCTCCCGAACTCCAGGGCCTCGCGCAGCGCGTCGATGATGTCGGGACGGTCCTTGTCGGTCGCGACTTCGATGAAGTGTTCGGCGAGTGCGCCGCGGTAGCCGTCGACCGCTACCCGACGAAGGTCCTCCACGGTGCAGGGATCGTCGAACGCGGGAAGTTCGGGCACGTCGTTGAGCCAGAACGCGACCTGCGTGACCATGCACTTCCAACAGTGGCCGCAGTTGCGGTGTTTGTCGACGCCCTCCCAGCAGACCCGGATGTGCTTCTGCACTGCGTCGACCGGCGCCACGATGCTCGTCTTGTCGAACTTGTCGTAGCCGGCTCCGTCGTGGCGCAGGGGACGGTGCCGCGAACCGAGGAGGTTGTCGGTCGTCGGACTGGAACCCCACGGAATCGTGGGTCGGTGGTACGGGTAGCTGGAGGGTATGACGGTGTGGTCGTAGTCGATCTCCACGCAGGCCAGCATGGACGCGAGCCAGATGCCGTGGACCTCCTCGCCGAAGCGGAGGTCGGCCTCGTCCAGCAGCCGGAACAGATCCGATTCGACGACCCGCAGGTGCGCTCCGGCCGAGGCCACCATCGCCTCGGCCCGCGCACGAGCCAGATCGAACGACTCCTGCTGGGCCAACGGAATGTCGAATCCGTGGATCATCAGACCGGCCGCGAGGTCGTTCTCCCGTTCGCGTCCGTCCGAACCGGGTCGAAGCATCGCGAAGGCGCTGTCGAGCCCACCCGAAAAGGACGTCACCCCGCCGCGGAACCGCGGCGGGGGCAGATCCTCGATCACGTCCTCGGCGGTGATCGTCACGGCGCTGAAGCGGTCCGGCACCCAGCGAGCGAGCGCGTGCTGCCACTCACGCACGCCGGACAGGGTCACGTCGTCGAGTGGCCCGTTCAGGTGTACGGACACCCCGAGACGAAGCGCCACCGGCAGGAGTGCGAGCAACGCTGCCCGATGCGTCGGCGGAGGTGGGGCGACTTCGTCTCCGGGTACCGGGTGGACGACGAACGTCGTGCTGTGCTCGACGCCGTCATCGAGACGAAGCGTTGCGGTCGCCCGAACCTTCAGGCCCTCCTCGACGACGTCTGCGAAGTCGATCAAAGCGGCTCCGGCCATCGGTTGAGCACTCCC
>JAGQSN010000394.1 GCA_020439555.1 Acidimicrobiales bacterium
GCAGACGCAGTTGAAGATCAGTTTGAGGTTGGCGTTGGGGTCGGTGATGCCACCGCCCTGGCAATCGATGAACACGCCGACGTTGCCGTTGGCGTTGAACGTGAAGGTCTTCGACGCGTTGTTGCTGGCGGCGACGTTGTCGACCCGGAACGAACCACCGTTGTTGCAGTTGCCCGAGACGTTCACGGTGCAGGACTGGTTCGAGGTGTTGGTGATGCCGGTCACCGCCAGGTTCACGAACCCGTTGTCTTCGTTGACGTTGCCACCGACGTTGCCAGCCAGGTTGAACTTGCTGGAGATGTTGGTGTTGTAGGCCCAGTTGCCGCAGCAGGAGTTGCCCCAGCACTCGGTGTCGCCGTAGTAGCCGCAGTCGGCCGAGGTGTGGTTGGTGGTGGTGCTGCCACCGGAACAACTGGCCGCGGCGGCGTAGTCCGGCGCCAGGGACAGGTGTTCGATCTTGGGCGCGCTCCACGCAGCAGCGAACGCGGCACCACCCAGCGTCGCCTTGAGGGCATTCCGACGGGTCAACCCGGCGTCGCTCGAAGCGGGATCGGATGCGCCGATCGGCGCCGCGGACCCGGTCTCGTCAGCCATGTCGGTGTCTTCGGTCACGTGAAGTCCTCCCTCGGGCACCTTACCGCACGTGCACTTCCGCTGTGGAACCGCGCTCCTCGCTCGATCGGCGCCGGCACTCCTCAATCGGCAGCGGCGCTCAGATCGTCGAGGACCTCATCGGCGAAGAACTCAGGATCTTTCACGTCATATCGATGGACGATCGTGCCCGTCGGATCGATGAGGAAGGCGACGCGGGATGCGTAGGACGCCGAGCCATCGTCACCGGCCACACCGTAGGCCTGGCCGGCCACGCGCTCGGGATCGCTCAGGAGCGCGAACGGCAGGTCGTAGCGATCGCGAAACGCCACCAGGTCCGCGACCGGATCGAACGAGGCACCGAGCACCGTGCACCGTCGGTCGACGAAGACCTGGTGCTGGTCGCGCAGCGCCTTGGCCTGGACCGTGCAGCCCGGGGTATCCGCCTTCGGATACCAGTACAGGAGCACCCACCCGCCCCGAAGGGCATCGAGGCGAACGCTCGCGCCGTCCTGGTCGGGGAGGTCGAACGTCGGAGCGAGGTCGCCTGGTTCGATCACGAGCCCTCCTGGAGGTTCATCGGGCCCGCGCTTCGGCCGGGGGCGGGACGGCCTCGGGGCCCTTCGCACCGCCGAACGGGTTCCGCCGGGTCCGTTCGTCGTTGTAGCCGTAGTAGTAGTACTGCGCGCCGCTGGCGTCGGCCGAAGCGTTGAACACGACACCGAGGACCGGAGCTTCCAGCCGCTCGAAGATCTCGGCGGTGCGCTGCGCGGCGTCGCGACGTGTCTTGCCGGCCCGGACGACGTACAGGACGTGGTCCGTCTCGCCCAACAGTTCGCTGGCGTCGTTGGTCGTCAGGAACGGCGCGGTGTCGAGCAGGATGACGTCGAAGCGCGAGCGGGCCATCTGGATGATCTTCCGCTGCATCCCGATCACCTCGATCGGGTTGGCGTCAGGATCGTCCTCTCCCACGCCCGTGATCAACCGAACGCCGTCGACCTGGGTCTCGGACAGGACGACCGGGGCCGACGTCCCCTCGCTCTCGGTGGCGTGGAGGAACTTGTGGACCCGCGGGCGCCGGAAGTCGCAGTTCAGCACCAGGACCTCGAGGCCGCCCTCAGCCAACACGGCGGCGAGGTTCGCTGTGATCGTCGTCTTTCCCTCCGCCGGGTTCGACGACGTCACCATGATGACGAGCGCATCGTCGGATCCCGTGCCCGGCTCGGCCCGTCCGCTCTCGGATTCGGCGAACAACACCGCACCGCGGATGACCCGGTAGGCCTCGGCTGCGCGCGACCGGTGCTGGGTGAAGGCCACGACCTCCAGGCCCTGCTGCTCGGGCCTCGACAGCACCGGCAGCTCGGCCAGCACGGTCAGGCCGGTGGCTGCTTCGACGTCGCTCCGGCGACGCAACCGGTTGTCGAACCGATCGAGCACCAGCGCGGCGAACACGCCGGCGAACAGCCCGACCAGGAACCCCGCCCCGGTCCTCGACGAGCGGCTCGCACCCTCGTCCGGCGCGGACGGTGCGCTGTTGGAGGTGACCTCCGAGGAGGTGTTGGCGCCGGTGACGTAGTCGGCGCCCTCGCGAATCGTCTCGCGCGTGTTGTCGTAGGACGCCTTCGAGATCTCGACGGCCCGTGCCCCTTCGAGGCTCGAGAGGCCCGACGACGGATCGGCAGCGTTGGCGAGCTGGGAGAACTGCTCGTAGACCAGGCTGTACTGGTTGGTGAGCGACCGCTGCTGGGCCTCGATCTGGGTCCGGTTGGGCGGGTTGAGGGCGAGCTGCTCGTTGAGGGCGCTGATCTGGACGTCGAGCTGGTCGAGCTGGGCGATGATCCGGTCACGCCGGGCACCGGCATCGGCCTTGGCCTGGGCATCGAGCACCTCGACGAGGTGCTTGGCCGCAGCATCGGCCAGCGCCACCGTCTCGGCGCGGTCGGTCCCGACCGCTTGGACCTCGACGGAGTTCACCTGGGTGCGCGGCAGGCCGAGCAGCGAGGACTCGACGTCGTCGACGTCCAGGTCGAGCTCCTTGGCCACGAGCTTGGGCACATCGCCCGTGTTGACCAGGTATGCGGCCTGGGAGAGGCTCGTGCTGTTGACCGAGGTGTTCTGGCCCTCCGTCGCGACCTGCTCCTGGATCAGGATGTGGGACGCCCGGTAGTAGGTGGGTCCGTTCACGACCTCGCCGGTGGAGGAGTCGACCCGGGCCGCGGACGGGGTCGAGACCCACCCGATCACCGCGCCGAGCACCGCCAATCCGACGATCAGGTACCACCGGCGGCGCAGGGCCGAGACGTAGTGCCTCAGCCGGGTCAGCGGATCCTGGTCATCGAAGGCCATCGGGGCCGCGTCTACTCGCACGAAGCGTCCATCCTCGAGGTCCGCCGCCAGGGGTACCGCTGGCCGGCGTGCGCGGCTACGAGCGTACCAGGACCGCGCCGACCGCCCCCATCGCCGAACGCACCCGACGGCCCGTTCC
>JAGQSN010000395.1 GCA_020439555.1 Acidimicrobiales bacterium
GGTCCGCCTCGACTTCCACTCGTCCTGCACGTCCGGTCGGGAGACCGAGCGCCACGGCGACCGGGTTGGCCTGCACTCCGGCGGCCCATACCAACGTGTGCGCGGGAATCACCTCGCCACCAACCAACTCGACGCAGTCCGCACGGACCCTCGCCACCTGCGAACCGGTGCGCACCTCCACGCCGCGCTCACACAACGTCTCCAGGGCGTGGTCCCGCGAGGCCGGCTTGAACGGTGCGAGCAGGTGGTCGTTCATCTCGACGAGAAGGACCCGGGCGGCGTCGACGTCGAGTTGCTTGTAGTCCCGCCGCAGGACGGTGTGGATCAGTTCGGTCAGTGCGCCGGCGACCTCCACACCGGTCGGTCCACCGCCGACCACCACGAAGGTGAGGGCCCCTTCGTCGACGAGAGCCGGGCGCGAGTCCGCTGCCTCGAAACGTTCGAGCACATGGTTCCGGAGCCGGTTGGCATCAACGAGGTTGTAAAGCGGGAAGCCGTGCTGGGCGACCCCCGGGATGCCGAACGTGTTGGTGACGGCGCCCGCGGCGACGACGAGGTGGTCGAAGGTGATGTCGTCGACATCGTGTTCCTCCCCCTGTAGGTGGAGGCGGCGAGTAGCGAGATCGGCACCGATGACGGTCGCCTGGCGGAACTCGAGGTTCGGGTGCCGACCGACGATGCCTCGGACCGGGTAGGCGATGTCCGCGCTGGCCAGGCCGGAAGTGGCGACCTGGTAGAGCAGCGGATGGAACGTGTGGAAGTTGTTCCGGTCGACGAGCGTGACGCGCACAGGAGCACCGCCGAGGCCTTCGGCGGCGGCGAGGCCGCCGAAGCCGGCTCCGACGATCACCACGTGGGGTCGAGCATCGACTTCTCCCGTCGAGCGCGGAACCGTGTCGGTGACTACACGGAGCACCGCCCTCCCCCGGAAGCCACGTCGCTTGTGAAAGCAATCACGAGCCATGTGGTCATGGTACGCCCACACAACCGTGACGTCACCGGGTTTTCGACATTGCCCCGCCGGGCCATCGGGTCCGATCCAAGGCGAGGACCGTCAGTCGTCCTCGTCGTCTCCGCGCCAGGCCTTGTCGGCGTCGTCCCACGCGTCGTTGCGCGCTTCGACGGTCTCACGCCAGTTCCGTGCCGCCTCTTCGCTCGGATACGGCCCCAGGACGTTGTCGACGTCGTCGCGGTCATCCGCGTGCTCGACTCGCCCGTGGGTCAGGCACCAGTACCACTGCATCGGATCATCCTCCGGCATCGGGGGTCGGCCGGACGATACCGCCCTCCCAGGGGCCTCGGCCCACGTCCCCGAACTCCCGAGTCAGGGTCGACGCCGTTGACGGACCACGAGTCCCTTGTATCCGTCCTCGAATCCGGCTCGTCGAAGCGTCTCGGCAACAGGCGAGTCCCGCACCGGCGCACCGTCGACCTTGGCGATCTCCAAGGACCTCCGCCGGCCCGATGCCACGACTTCCACCAGAGCCTCCGCCCACCGTTCATCGGTGCCTGCTGCCGGAAACGTGGTGATGCTCCTGCCACCGCGTTCGACGTGGACCGCAGCCTCACCGTCGACGAGCACGACCAACGACCCCGCCGACCGCGCCGGTCTGCCCGCGGAGGGCGGCCAGGGCAGCGACGCCCCGTACGGCTGGGCGGGGTCGGTCGACGCCAGGACGAACGGATCCGTTCCCGCCGGGTTCTCATGGTTCTCGCGGTGGGACCGAAGTCGGTCCACCGCGCCCGGCACCGCGAACTGTGCTGCTCCGAGGCCGGCCACGAAGTAGCCGCGGCGCACAGCGCCCCTCTCCTCCATCGCCTTCAGCACCGGATACACGCCGGCGAAGCCTCCCTCGATTCCTTCACCGAGCGCGGTCTCGCGGGTGAGCACCCCGTACCGCTCCAGTAGTTGGGCGGCACGAGCGTGGGCGACCTCGGTCGCAGTCGGTCTGGCTTGTCCCGGCAATGGTTCGCGCAACTCCGAAACGAGCGACCATCGTCCGGCACCGGCCGGAGGGCCGAGGCGCGCCAGACGTCCCGGCCGCGGGCTCACCGCCGGTCCCCTCCGACCGACCGGCCCGAACGAAGCAGGCGAACGGCTCGAACCTCGTCCGGACGCCGTCCCGCCGGCACCGACGAACGCCCACAGCGGAGCAAGGGAATCGTTGGTCACCTCCCCCGCCCAGACCAGGTCCCACAGGGCCAACAGGACAACCGGATCCGAGTAGTCGGCATCCGCGTCCGCCACCGAGCGGACGAGGTCCGCCCAGAACGACGCACCCCGCTCCGAAAGACACCCACGGATCGCGTCGTGCACCGCTCCTTCCGGCCGGTCGTCCAGCAGCGGCTCCGGCACGAGCAGATCGACCTGGTCGCGGAACACGAACCTCACCCGACCGTCGGAGCTTCCGAGTCCTCCCGCACCGACCCAGACGACCTCGCCGGACGTGCAGAGCGCATCGAGGTCTGCACGCCGGTACTCGGCGAGGCGAACCGCCAGCAGGTCAGGCTCCCACACCGAGGCCGGCAATGCTGCCCCGGCGAGGGCGCCGAGCACCTCCACCAGACCGTCCACTCCAGTTCGACGTGAGCCGATCCCCTGCCAGGCGGGAAGGAATCGTCCGAGCGCAGCAGCCTCGACCGGTTCGATCTCCGCCCGGAGAGCGGAGAGGGATTGTCGGCGCAGCCGCCGGAGCACGTCCGGATCGCACCATTCGCGGTCGATCCCACCCGGCCGGAACTCGCCACGCAGCAGCGACCCGGACCCGACGAGATCGTCGAGCACACGGCGGATGCGTTCGTCCGGAAGTCCGAGGGCCGATGCGACGTCACGGACGAGGAAAGGCCCGTGGGTGCGGGCGAAACGGGCGACCAGTCCGGTCAACGGTTCCTCCACCGGGTCGGTGAACGCGGTGGGCAGGCCCACCGGCACCGCGCAGCCGAGCGCGTCACGCAGCCTTCCCGCGTCCTCCGCTGCCGCCCAGCGGGACTCGCCGGCGATCGTCACCTCGATCGCGCGTCGCTCACTGCTCAGGCGTTCGAGGGAGGCGTCCAGATCGAGGTCCGGTACCGACCGTGCCACGAGCGCTTCGACGGTCATCGGTCCGAGGACCCGGAACAGGTCGTGAACCTCGTCGAGGTCACGCGCACGCCTTCCGTCCACGAGGTGCTGCAGATCGGCTTCCACCCGTTCGAGAACGTCGGGGTCGAGAAGGTCGCGCAGCTCCTCGGCACCGAGCAGTTCGCGCAGCAGGTCACGGTCTAGCGAGAGCGCAGCGGCGCGTCTCTCCGCCAGGGGTGCGTCGCCCTCGTACATGTAGACGGCGATCCAACCGAACAGCAGGGACGCCGCCATCGGTGACGCGGAGGCCGTGTCGACGTCGACGACCCGAACCTTCCGGGATCGCAGGTCGCGCAGGAGCCCCCGCAGCGCCGGAAGGTCGAACACGTCGTTGCAGCACTCGCGTGTCGCTTCGAGCAGGATCGGGAAGCTCGGATGCTTGGCTGCGACGGTGAGCAGGTCGGCGGACCGTTGGCGTTGCTGCCACAACGGGGTCCTGCGATCAGGGCGCCGCCGGGGCAGCAGGAGCGCCCGGGCGGCCGACTCGCGGAAACGGGCCGCGAACATCGAGGTGCCGGGAAGGTGCGCGACGACGATGTCGTCGATGTCGTCGGGGTCGACCAGCAGCTCCTCGGTCGGCAGCTCGTCGACCGCCTCCGGCAGGCGGATGACGATCCCGTCGTCGCTCCACATCA
>JAGQSN010000396.1 GCA_020439555.1 Acidimicrobiales bacterium
AGATGGTCAAGGACGCCGAGGCCCACGACGAGGAGGACCGTCGCCGTCGCGACGAGGCCGAGACCCGCAACAAGGCCGCCACGCTCGTCTACCTGACCGAGAAGCTGCTCAAGGAGCAGGGTGACAAGGTCCCCGCCGAGGAGAAGGAGGCCGTCCAGGCCTCGTTGGGTCGGCTCAAGGACGCCCAGTCCTCCGAGGACTCGGAGTCGCTCAAGTCGGCGATCGAGGATCTGATGACCACTTCGCAGGCCTTCACCCAGAAGCTCTACGAGGCGGCCTCGGCCGAGAACGCCGGGCAGTACGACGCGGGAGCAGCGGCCGGGGCGGGAGCCACCGGTGCCGACGACGACGAGGTCGTCGACGCCGAGGTCATCGACGACGACGAGTCGAACTGATGGCCGACGTGACCGAACCGATCCCGGAGTCGGAGGACCTCGCGGCCGATGGTCAGCCTGCAGGAGTCGACGAGTCGGGCGGGGAAGCGACGGAGGCCGAGGGCGATCCCGCGACGCGGGCCGAAGCTTCGGTCGAGGAGTTGATCGTCGATCTCGAACGGGTCACCGGCGAGCGTGACGGCTACCTGGATCAGCTCAGGCGCAACCAGGCCGAGTTCGAGAACATCCGCAAGCGTCTCACGAAGGAGGCGGCGGACGCCTCAGGGCGAGCCGTCGAGCAGTTCGCCGAACGGCTCCTGCCGGTGCTCGACGCGTGCGAAAGTGCGATCGGTCACGGTGCCGCGGACGTCGAACCCATCTATGCGTCCCTGCTCGGCACCCTCGAGAAGGAGGGCCTCGGTCGCATCCCCGGCGTCGGCGAACCCTTCGACCCGAACGTGCACGAGGCCGTGTTCCACGAACCGGCCGAGGAGGGAGACGAGGAGACCGTCGTCGTCGAGGTGCTGCGACCTGGTTACGTGTGGAACGAACGCACCCTCAGACCGTCGATGGTCAAGGTGCGCGGATAGGAAGGGAGCCTGCGGATGGCAGTGCAGCGGGAGTGGTTCGAGAAGGACTACTACGCCGTTCTCGGTGTCTCGAAGGACGCCGACGCCAAGGAGATCACCCGCGCCTACCGCAAGCTCGCGCGCGAGAACCACCCCGACGCGAAGCCCGACGATCCGGCCGCGGAGGAGCGCTTCAAGGAGGTGTCGGCCGCGTACGACGTGGTTGGCGACGCGGCGAAGCGCAAGGAGTACGACGAGGCGCGGGCCATGGGGCCGATGGGCGGCATGGGGGGCTTCGGTGGCGGAGGGCCCGGTGGAGGCACCTTCACCTTCGACGCATCCCAGTTCGCCGGCGGCGGCATCGGCGACATCCTCGGCAACCTCTTCGGCGGTGGAGGCGGAGGCGGCGCCGCCGGCTTCGGGGGACGTGGTCGAGGCAGCGGACCGCAGCGCGGCGCGGACTTGGAGGCTGAGCTGCACCTCAACTTCCGTGACGCGGTCGCGGGCATCGAGACCACCCTCCACCTGGTCGGGGACGCCGTCTGCAACACGTGTGCCGGCAGCGGAGCCGAGCCGGGCACGCTGCCCAAGTCCTGTCCCGTCTGCGGGGGTCGTGGGGCCGTCCAGGACGACCAGGGCCTGTTCGCTACGAGCCGCCCCTGCCCCAACTGCGGTGGTCGGGGATCGATCATCGAGCACCCCTGCCACACCTGTCGGGGCCGCGGGATCGAACGGCGACCTCGCGACGTCAAGGTCCGCATTCCGGCCGGAGTCCAGGACGGTCGCCGCCTTCGCCTGGCCGGTCGTGGCGACCCAGGCCGCAACGGCGGACCGCCCGGCGACCTTCTCGTGGAATGCCGAGTGGAACCGGATCCGGTCTTCCGGATGGACGGAGTGGATCTGCGCCTCACCGTGCCGGTCACCTTCGCAGAGGCCGCGCTCGGTGCCGACATAGAGGTGCCGACGCTCGACGGCGCACCCGTGAAGGTCCGCATGCCCGCCGGGACCCGCAACGGTCGGACGTTCCGCGTCCGCAAGCGCGGCGTCCGTACCAAGCGCAAGCACGGCGACCTGCTGGCAACCGTGGAGGTAGCGGTTCCGTCGAAGCTCTCCGATGCCGAACGCAAGGCGGTCGAGGCACTCGCGGCAGCAGCCACGGAATCGCCGCGGGCTCATCTGATGGCCGAGGCCGCCGCGCCCACGACCTGAACCCGAGAGGAGTGACATGGTCACCCGATCCCCACAGCATGCTGTCTACGTCATCTCGGTTGCCGCGGAGCTCGCCGGGGTGCACCCTCAGACGCTTCGCATCTACGAACGCAAGGGACTGGTGGATCCCGCCCGCACGTCGGGCGGGAGCCGTCGCTACAGCGACGAGGACATCACCCTCCTGCGGCGTATCCAGGAGTTGACCAACGAGGGCCTCAACCTGGCCGGGGTCCAGCGAGTCCTGGAGCTCGAACAGGAGAACCAACGGCTGCGTGAGCAGCTCGAACGCGTGCGCGCCGAGTCGCGGGAGCAGGTCGCCGAGGTCGAGCGTCGTCATCGTGCCGAGCTGGTGCCCGTTCAGCACGCAGTCGTCCTCTACGAGGGGAAGCGGCGCCGCTCCTGAAGGAGACGTCGGACCCAAAACTTAAGTGTGGTGCACTCAACTTTTCTGACCAAGTAGTGATAGGATCAGGGCATGACGATGGACCCGAACCGCTGGACCTTGAAGACGCAGGAGGCGTTCAACGCCGCCATCTCGCGCGCCACGGCCGACAACAACCCCGAGGTCACCCCCGACCACCT
>JAGQSN010000048.1 GCA_020439555.1 Acidimicrobiales bacterium
CGCTGGACGCAGTGGATCTTCCTCCAGCTGTTCGGCTCCTGGTACGACACGGACGCCGGAAAGGCACGGCCGATCGCCGAGCTGGAAGCCGAACTGGACGCCGGAACCCGCGAACCGGCGGCGGGGACCAACCCGCTCGGGGCGCCATGGCCGGACCTCGACGCTTCGGGGCGACGCCGGGT
This sequence comes from Acidimicrobiales bacterium, assembly GCA_020439555.1. Lineage (GTDB taxonomy): Bacteria > Actinomycetota > Acidimicrobiia > Acidimicrobiales > Iamiaceae > Aquihabitans. The sequence goes on from JAGQSN010000048.1 coordinate 183, forward strand.
CCTCAACGCCCATCGGCTCGCCTACCTCGACGAGGTCCCCGTCAACTGGTGCCCGGGACTCGGGACCGTGCTCTCCAACGAGGAGGTGACAGCCGACGGTCGTTCGGAGCGGGGCGACTTCCCCGTGTTCCGCCGCCCGATGAAGCAGTGGATGCTGCGCATCACCGCGTACGCGGACCGTCTCATCGACGACCTGGACGGCCTCGACTGGTCCGACGCCATCAAGACCCAGCAACGCAACTGGATCGGCCGCTCGACCGGCGCCCGAGTCACGTTCGCGACCGAGGCCGGAGACCTGGAGGTGTTCACGACCAGGCCCGACACGCTCTTCGGTGCCACCTACATGGTGGTGGCACCCGAGCACCCGCTGGTCGAAGCGTTGACCACGCAGGCATGGCCGGACGCGATTCCCGAAACCTGGACCGGTGGCGCCGCGACACCGGCCGAGGCCGTTGGCACCTATGTCGAGGCGGCCCGGAACCGCTCCGACCTGGAACGCCAGACCGACGACAAGTCCAAGACCGGCGTGTTCACCGGTTCGTACGCGATGAACCCGGTCAACGGGCGCCACATCCCCGTGTTCGTCGCCGATTACGTGCTCATGGGGTACGGCACCGGGGCGATCATGGCCGTCCCGGCACACGACGAGCGGGACTTCGAGTTCGCCCGGGCCTTCGACCTGCCCGTCGTGGAGGTCGTGGCACCGCCCGCCGCGTGGTTCGGCGAGATCGGCATCCCGGAGGGTGCGCCGACGGAGGACTGGCCCGCCGCGTACGTGGGCGACGGCGTGGCGACCGCTTCGGCCAACGACGACGTGTCCCTCGACGGCATGAACGTGGCGGACGCGAAGACCACCATCACCGACTGGCTCGTGTCCAAGGGACTCGGCGAGGCGACCGTCCAGTACAAGCTCCGTGACTGGCTGTTCAGCAGACAGCGCTACTGGGGCGAGCCGTTCCCGATCGTGTTCGGCGACGACGGAGAACCCCGGGCCCTGCCCGAGTCCGCCCTGCCGCTGGTCCTGCCACCGATGGAGGACTTCACACCGCGCACGTCCGAGGACGAGGACTCCGAGCCGGAGCCGCCGCTCGGCCGCGTGGACGACTGGGTGACGGTGTCGGTCGACCTCGGCGACGGAGACGGCGAGCGCACGTACCGCCGCGAGACGAACACGATGCCCAACTGGGCCGGGTCATGCTGGTACGAGCTTCGCTACTGCGACCCCACCAACGACGACGAGTTCGTCGACCCGGCGATCGAGGCGTACTGGATGGGGCCTCGCCCCGGCGGCGACAGGCCGGACTGCGGCGGCACCGACCTCTACATCGGAGGAGTCGAGCACGCCGTGCTGCACCTGCTCTACGCGCGCTTCTGGCACAAGGTCCTGTTCGACCTCGGTCACGTGTCGTCGTCGGAGCCGTTCCGTCGGCTGTTCAACCAGGGGATGATCCAGGCCTACGTGTACCGCGACGAACGCGGCTTCCCGGTGGAAGCTGCCGAGGTGGTCGAGCGTGACGGCCGCTGGTTCCACGGTGACCAGGAGGTGAGCCGTGAGCTCGGGAAGATGGGCAAGTCGCTCAAGAACTCCGTCACCCCCGACGAGCTGTGCGAGCAGTACGGCGCCGACACGATGCGCCTCTACGAGATGTTCGGTGGCCCGCTCGACCAGTCACGGCCGTGGGACACGACCGCGGTCGTCGGTATGTACCGGCTGCTGCAACGGGTGTGGCGAGTGTTCGTCGACGAGGACTCCGGCGCTCTGCGGGTCGACGATGCGGCGAACCCCGACGACGACACGCTCCGGGTGTTGAACCGGACGATCGCGGCGATCCACGACGGCATGCAGACGTTGCGGTTCAACACGTCGATCGCACGGATCACCGAACTCACGAACCACCTCACGGCCACGTACCCGTCGGGCGGTACGCCGCGCTCGGTCGCCGAGTCGTTGGTGCTCCTCCTGGCACCGTTGGCACCGCACGTTGCCGAGGAACTGTGGGCGCGTCTGGGCCATCCCGAGTCCCTGGCGAGGGCGCCGTTCCCGACCGCCGACGAACGATGGCTGACCGACGACACGGTCGAGATCCCGGTGCAGGTGAACGGCAAGGTTCGGAGCCGCATCTCGGTTCCGGCCGACGCGGATCGTGACGCTCTCGAGTCCGCGGCCAGGGCGGACGGCAAGGTCGCTGCGCTACTCGACGGGGCGACAGTACGGAAGGTCGTGGTGGTTCCGGGCAAGCTCGTGAACTTCGTGGTGAGCTGACCGGATGGCGAAGCACGACATGATCCGCAAGCACGCCGACAAGATCGGCAAGGCAGCGGACGGCGGGGCCGTGATGGCCGGCTACGGCTGGTGGTACTTCATCGGGATCTTCGCGGTCATCCTCGTGGTGGCCTGGGTGGTCGCTGTTCTGATCGGCTCCTGGGTCTCCTACGGTGCGGCGATCCTCGTGACGCTGGCGATCCTGCCGCCGCTCGTGAGGGAGTGGCGCCGCCGCGACGAGGTCGGACGCGCAATGGGACGAGCCCCGAAACGCTGAGGGCCGGACGTGCTCAGCGGGTCGCCGACGGCTCGACCATCGACAGACTGAACCGGAAGGCGGCGGGCTCGTCGTTCCACATGGGGAAGTTCGTCCCCCAACAGTTGTCGTGGAGAAGGACGTGCCAGCCACCCGACAGGTCCGGGATCGGAGGATCCGCGTCCAGCAGATTCGGCTTCCCCGGGGCGACCAGCGGAGCGTCGGCCGTCTCGATCCGCAGGGGCCCGTCCGGTCCGTCGTAGGTGAGGCCACCGCGTCCGACGGCGTGGAGGGAACGACCTCCCCGGCTCACCACGTCGATCGGCGACACCGGCTGCCCGAGCTTGTCCATCCGCCAGGCCGACGGATCACGGACGTTCGGGACGAAGCTCAGCCACGTCGCCTCCGGTAGCCGGGTTGCGGGCTTGTCGACCCAGCGCACCTCGAGGTCCAGGCGAAGGTCCACGTGGTCGACCCACCGCCAGTGCAGCCAGGCTTCGAGCGGAGCCCCTTGATGAGTGTCCGGGAAGGTGACCCGGCTCAGCACCTCCACCCGCGCATCGAGGCAGCTATGGGTCCACCACGTACCGACGCACCGGGCCTGGAGGGTTTCCTGCGCTGGTCCGACACCACCGATGCCGGGTTTCGTGTTGTCGCGCACGGCCCACCACTCGTCCTGGGGGCTCGGTGTGAGCTGCGCGTAGAAGCGGTCGTAGGCAGCCGCCGTGAAGGTCTGGTGCAGGAGCAGACCGAGAGGGTGGTCCTCGTCTGCCAGCGGTCGGCCACCTCCGGATCTGCGGAGCCCGACAATCGCCCCGTTACGGAGGTCGATGCGGACCTTCCAGTGCTCATCCACGGGGATCTCGGCGTCGTAGGGCGACAGCTCGGAGAACCCGAACAGCGGGTCTTCGCTGTCGATCCGTCGCCGACGCCGACGCCGACGTTCGGGGATGAACGTCGCTGCGCTCCACGGGTCCTCGTAGTCGAAGCCGAGGGAGCATGCGGCCAGCACGACCGCCGCTTCGTCGACGTAGAACCGTTGCTCCGCCCAGGACGACTCGAAACGCTGCCCTGCCGATGATCGCCGGAGCTGTGCGAGCGTGTCGCCGTCCCATCCGACCTCGGTCGGCAGCACCACCTTCTCGTCCAGGCCCCAGGTATGTTCCGCGACCAGGAGGAGGTTGTCGTCGAGTTCGGTCCTCGTGGCCTTCGGCATTGCGGACCCCATCCGGTCTCGCGCCGAGAGGATCCGGCGGTAGGCAGTGACCTTCTGCGGGTCACTCGCAGCCCCGAAGATCCAGGGATCGCCGATCTCGGCCGTGACCACCGGCAGACCGGAGACGGCACCCGATGCTGCCAGGTCCTCCGCGAAGGCCGACAACGTCGACGCCCGAATCTCGGCTCCGGGGTACCGCTCACCCAGCACCTCGTACGCCGCCACGACCTCGTCAGCGGTGGGCGGGCCGAGATTGTCACCGCTGTGCAGGAACGCCAGCACGACGTCACAGCCGGGAACCACCACGTCGGCGCCGTAGCCGCCTGCCGAGTAGGCCACCACCACCTCGGAGCCGTCCGGTGACCTCCAGCGGAACACCCCCGGGACGTCCGGGAGCGGCCACGCCGGGTTCACCCCTATGTGGAGGAAACCGACTCCCGCCTCGGCCAGCAACGGCACCATCGAGCGGGTGTGGCCGGGTACGTCGGTCATCTTCGCCGCTGTGGTATGGCGCCCGAACCGTTCGTCGAGTCCTGCCGAGATCGACGAGCCGTGACGGAAGAGATCCGCGTCGAGCAGTTCGGTGTGCGTGGTGAACGGCAGGCCGTGCCAGGCGAGATCACCCCGCTCGACGGCGTCCGCGACGGCCTCACGCTGAACCTGCGAACCTCGGCGGTCGAGAGCCTCACGCAGGATCCACGAACCGGTCGTCCAAACCAGACGGGGTGCGTCTGGGTCGTCGTCCAGGCGGCGCAGGGACTGCGCCACGCTGATCGCACGAGGGAAGAAATCCTGTACGTACTGCTCGACCACGACATCTGCGAGGTCCGTGAACCCGAGGTCGAGGTGGGTCTTGGCGACCAGGTGGACGACGCGGACGGACGGGTCGGACATGCCTGATCGTCTTCTGCCGTCAACCGATGAGGAGGACCTGGACGGTGAATGCGACGAGGATGGCGACGCCACAGAGGAGCGCGGCGAAGATCAGCTTCCTGGTGCTCATGGTGGCGGGCACCCTACCGTCGCAGGGGCCGCGCAGGCGCCGCCGGTACAGTTGCGAACCGGCCAACCTGCTGATCCGCTCGGAGCCCTCCGCATGCAAGACGCCCTCGGCGCCATCCAGTCCGTACTCGTGCTCGGCGGCGCGTCCGACATTGCCACCGCCACGGTCGAGCGCCTCGCGGCCGACCGCTGCCGGACCGTCGTGCTCGCCGGTCGGGACATGACCAAGCTGGGCGAGACGGCCGACACGCTACAGCAGGCCGGGGCGGAGACGGTCGACCTCGTCCACTTCGACGCGGACGACCCGGCCAGCCACGCCGAGGTGATCGCCAAGGTCTGGGCCGACCATCCCGACCTGGACGTGGTGATCCTCGCGTTCGGCCGCCTGGGCGACCAGGAGGACCTCGCCCACGATCCGGCCTCCGCTGCATCCCTCGCCGTCACGAACTACGCGGGCGCGGTGTCGGCGAGCCTTGCCGCCGCCGAGCACCTGCGCCGCCAGGCGCACGGCACGCTCGTGATCATTTCGTCGGTCGCCGGCGAGCGCGCCCGGGCGGACAACTACGTATACGGCTCCACCAAGGCAGGCCTGGACGCGTTCGCCCAGGGGCTCGGCGACGACCTCGACGGCTCCGGCGCCCGGGTCATGGTGGTGCGGCCCGGGTTCGTGCGCACGTCGATGACCGAAGGCATGCCCGACGGGCCGATGGCCACGACCGCCGACGCGGTGGCAGCCGACATCGTCGCCGGGATCCGCCGCGGTGCCCACACCGTGTACTCGCCCGCCAAGCTCCGCCCGGTGTTCGCCGTACTGAAGGCGCTTCCCCGACCACTCTGGCGCAAGATCGCCGCTCGTAGGTGACCTTGCCGACCACCGATCTCGACAGCCCCGGCCGTTCGCTCCCGATCGCGCTGCTGGTCGAGGCCCGACCGAAGCAGTGGGTCAAGAACCTGCTCGTTTTCGCCGCGCCCGCGGCCGCCGGGGTCCTGAACGAGGGCGACGCCATGTGGCGATCGGCCGCGGCCTTCGCGTGCTTCTGCCTAGCGGCCGCCGGCACCTACTACCTGAACGACGCGGCCGACGTCGACGCCGACCGACGTCACCCGACGAAGTGCCGCCGTCCCATCGCCGCCGGCGAGATACCACTCACCCTGGCCCGGGTGATCGGCGTGGTCGCCATCGTCACCTCCGTCGCTTTCGCATACGTGGTGAGCTGGCACCTGGCCGTGGTCGTCGGGGCATACGTCGCCAACACGACCGCCTACTCGCTCTGGTTGAAGCACATCGCCGTCGTCGACGTAGTCGGCGTCGCCGCCGGTTTCGTCCTCCGTGCCATCGCCGGAGGTGCCGCCGTGGAGGTTCCTATCTCGAACTGGTTCTTCATCGTCGCCTCCTTCGGTTCCCTGTTCATGGTCGTGGGAAAGCGTCGAGCGGAGATCGCCGAGATGGGCGAGGACGCGGCGACGACCCGGGCGACGCTGGGCACCTACTCCGCCGACTTCCTCGCTCACCTCCAGACGACGAGCACCGCCGTCGTGCTGGTCGGCTACTGCGTCTGGGCGTTCGAGAAGGCAGCGGAGGCCCACTCGTCGACGCCCTGGTTCCAGCTCTCCATCGTTCCCTTCGCCCTCGCGGTCTTCCGGTACGCGCTGCTCGTCGACACGGGCCAGGGCGGCGCACCCGAGGAGGTCGTCCTGGGTGACCGGGCGCTCCAGGTGATGGGCCTCGTCTGGCTGGTGGTGTTCTCCGTGGGGGTCTACGCGTGAACGGCCCCGGACCGCACCGTGGTCGGCGCCTGCTCGCCGGTTGGGGGCGCACCGCTCCGACCCCGGCGGACGTGATCGAGCCGACGACCCGCGAGGAACTCCTGCGCGCAGCGGCGGAACGCTCGCCACGAGGGCTCATCGCCCGGGGCCTCGGCCGGTCCTACGGCGACTCCGCCCAGAACGCCGGCGGCGTCGTCGTGGACGACACCCGGGTGTCGGGGCTGATCGACCTGGATCTCCAGAAGGGCGAGGTCACCGCCCTGGCGGGCACCTCGCTCGACGAGCTGATCAGGTGGCTCGTGCCACTCGGCTGGTTCGTGCCGGTCACCC
>JAGQSN010000397.1 GCA_020439555.1 Acidimicrobiales bacterium
CAACTGCCAGATGTACGAGTCCGGCTACTACGCGGCTTACCGCCACCTGCTCGACGAAGACGTCGACCTCGTCGTCCACCTAGGCGACTACCTCTACGAGTACCCCTTCACGATCATCCCCGAACGCAAGGTCGCACCGGACCACTTCCTGGAGACCCTCGCCGACTATCGGGTCCGCTACGGCGCCTACAAGTCGGACAAGGACCTCCAGGCGGCGCACCACCGCTACCCGTTCGTCTGCACGTGGGACGACCACGAGGTAGCGAACAACTACATGGGCAACTTCCTCCCTTCCGACGACCCGAAGGCCGAGGAACCGAAGGGCATCGCCCGCAAGACCGCCGCCTACAAGGCGTGGTGGGAGAACCTGCCGACCCGCCTCCCCGCGCCGACCGGCAGTCGACTCGACGTGTTCCAGGCCGTGACCGTGGGTGACCTGTTCCGACTGCACATCCTCGACGAACGCCAGTACAGCGACCTTCCACCTTGCCGGGACACTCCCACCACGGCGACCGACGACTTCGGCGACTGCGATGCCAGGCTCGGCGAGGACCGCGACCGACTGGGCAAGGATCAGGAGTCGTGGCTGACGAAGTCGCTCGAAAAGGGTGGCGTCACCTGGAACCTGCTGGGAAACCCGGTGGTGCTGGCCGGAGTCGACGGCGGGACTGATCGTGACCAGTACTACCTGGACACGTGGGACGGTTTCCCGCAGGCACGCAAGCGGTTGATCCAGCACCTGGCGAAGGTCGACAACCCGGTCGTTCTGACCGGCGACTACCACGCCGGGATGGTGCTCGACGTGCGCTCGGAACCCTTCGACCAGTCGAGCGAACTGGTCGCCACCGAGTTCATGGCACCGCCGATCTCCTCCGTGCTCTTCGCGGCCGACGTGTCGGCCCGTACGCCTCAGCTACGCCAGCAGATCAACGCCCACGGCTACCTCGCCGTGAAGGTCACCCCGAAGACAGTCACCGCGACCTTCCGTTGCCTCGACGACGTGGCCAAGCCGGACGCGACGATCTCGACGAAGGCGACCTGGGCCGTCGACGCAGGTAAACCCCAAGCCCGAAAGGCCTGAGCAGGCACCTACCGACGGCCGGCGGGGTCAGGCCTCGGCCGCGATGCGGTTCCGCCAGTCCTCGAGGAGGTCCTCCAGTGTCCGGCTGATCGGGATCTCCGGCTCCCAGCCCGTAGCCCTGGTCAGGCGGTCGTGGCTGCCGCGCAGCACCGGAAGCTCGACGGGACGCAGCAGTGACTCGTCGACCTCGAGACGCAGCGGCACCTTCGCCATCGACACCAACTGGTCGGCCAGGTCCTGGACCGCGAGATCCGTGCCGGAACACACGTTGTAGACCTCGCCCGGCTCGCCGTGCTCCATCAACAACCGGTAGGCGCGCACCACGTCGCGCACATCGGTGAAGTCACGTCGCGCGGACAGGTCGCCGACGGTCAGCACCTCGCCGCCGTCCCGTTCTGCCCGCGCCACCCGCGAGGCGAGCGCCGGGGCTACGAAGCGGTCGGTCTGACCCGGACCGAGGTGGTTGAACGCACGCACCCGCATCACCGGGAGCCTGCGGCCGAGCCACGCCTGAAGGCCGAGGTAGTCGGCCGCGACCTTGGACGCCGCGTAGGGGCTCGCGGGCCGGAGCGGTGAGTCCTCGGTGAGAGGAAGTTCGTCCGGCGTGACGATGCCGTACACGTCCGCGCTCGACACGGCGACGACCCGTTGCACGTCGTGTTCTCGCGCCGCGCCCAGGACGTTCAGGGTCCCCTCGGCGTTGACGCGGAACGCCTCCACGGGCGCCTTCCAGGATCCGCCGACGTCCGCCCAACCCGCCAGGTGGTACACGACGTCGGGTTTCACCTTGGCGAAGACCGCCGCCACGGCGGCCGCGTCGGTGATGTCGATCCCGTCGCTCACCCGGTCGACGCCGATGACCTCGTCTCCGCACGCTTCCAGGTGTGCGACGAGGTGAAGTCCGACGAATCCGGACGCACCCGTGACCAGTGCCTTCGTCGAAGCCATGGCTAAACCCTAGGAGGCCCGGTCGGTGCCGTCGGCAGCCGCAGCGCAGCGACCTCGGATCGCAGCGCCGCCACCTCCGCTCGATGGCGGGCGCGGTCGGTCGCCACCTCGGACCGCAGTGCGGCCAGTTCGCGCTGAAGAGCCTCCACCTCGGCGCGCGACGAGTCCTCGATCGCCCGTCGCGCTTTGTCCACCACTGGTGCGGATGCCTTCTTCACGAGGGACTTGGCCCTGGCGCGCACCCCGGACGCCGACGCGTGGGCGTGCACTTGCTCACCCGGGTCGGTCCTGGGGGCCGCTGCGCCGGCACCCGCGGCACGCAGGCGGGTCGCCGAGTCGGGGTCGATCGCTGGATGTGGCATGAGTTCGCTCTCTTGGTGTCGGCGGAGGGCGGCGGTCGCGGCATCGGCCCGCTCCGCTATCCGTGAGTGGGGAGGGGTGCCGAGTTCGACGAGGCGGTCGCGCAACACACCCAGGGGGTCCGTTCCGACGTCGGGGTGGTCGGTCGCGGAAGATCGGAGCGCTGCGGTCACGGCCCGCAATGCCGGGGCGAGGTCCAGACGGTCGAGCGCGAAGCGTCGGGCAGCGACGGACCGTCGGGCCAGGTCCGCCGGCGACGACGCCAGGTGGTTCGCGGCCCGGTCCCGTTCGGCCGGGTCCTCGGCGATCAACGCCGGCGCATCCGGGCCCGAATCTGTCGGCAGCCCGAGGCGGGCCGCGTCCTCCGGGGAGGTGACGACCGGCGTGCCAAGCGCCAGGGCGAGCGGCAGAGCAGGTCCCGTGACCACCGCAGCCGAAGCGACGGCGAGGCTCGTGGTGACGAAACGGTCCACCTCGGGGGCATCCACCGCCACGACCAACTTCGCCGGAAGGCCGAGGCGTTCCCGCCAACGTCGCCGGACCAGCGGCAGGAGCGCCGGCCACGCGGTCACGTCGATCGAGTCGGGAGTCGCGGGCGGGACCGAGGTCGAAGCGATGCGGGGCGTGGCGGCCAGCACCAACTGCGCTCCCGCCTGATCGACCGCCGCGACCTGGTCGGCATCGTCGACCCACGCGACAACCCTGACGTCGGGATCGACATCACGGACCCGATCGAACGTGGCGAGGTCCGTCGCCAGGAGCAGATCGACGACGGCCGGACACGAGCTTGCCGATTCTCCCGACCACACCGTCACGTCGACGTTCTGCCGCGCCCCGAGTGCGGTGAGCAGCGGAACCGCGCGCCAGGCCGAAGCGCCACCGGCGACGGCGACAGTCGGCGTGGACGTCACGATCCGGTCCCGCAGAGGGTCGTGACCACGTGGTCCCAGCTCAGTTCGAGCACGCGCTCACGCCCCGCCGCGCCGAGGCGGGCCGCGAACTCGGGGTCCCCGGCGAGACGGTCCAGAGCCGCGCCCATCGCTTCGGGGCTGCCGTCGGTGACGAGACCGGTGACCTCGTTCTCGACCCACTCGAGTACCCCGCCGCTGTCGTCAGACGTCACTACGGGTACCCCGGCCAGGAACGCCTGGAGGGTGACGAACCCGTAGTCCTCGTCGAAGGGCGCGTAGACGACGGCGACCGCGTTCCGGAACAGGTCGACGAGGGCGTCGTCGCTCACGAAGCCCGGCATGTCCAGGCGATCACCGGCCCCGAGTTCTGTGGCTCGGGCCCGCAGCTCGGGTCCGAGCGAACCGGTTCCGGCGAGCACGCCCCGCACCTCGGTGCGCATCGCCGCCACCGCCTCGACGAACAGGCCGGGCCGCTTGTTCGCCTCCAGGCGGGTCGGGCACAGGACCAGGTCGCCGCGGCCGGCGGTCCGGGGCGTCAGGCGGTCCGCCAACGGCGGCGGCTGGTACAGGGTCTCGGCGTCGAGGCCGCAGTAGGTGCGAAGGCGGTCCGCCACCACCTGGGAGATCGTGAAACGACGCCGCGCCTCGCCCAGTGCCTCCACGTCCCAGGCGAGGAGCTGCCGGTGGTCCTCCAGCGATGCGTCGTCGAGACCGAAGTCGCTCCACGGCTGGCCGAGACCGTCGTACGCGGCCCGGTGTTGGTGGGCGAGCCACACGACCTTGTTGTCGTGGCGGGCGTAGTAGGACGGGAAGTTCACGGCTACGACCATGTCGGCGTCGAGCGGGACCATCCGCCACGCGAGCGGCGCGTCGAAGAGCCGCCCGCGGTCCCAGGCGACGGGTATCCGCACCGCCTCGGCACGGTGACCGGCCCGGCCGAGCGCGTCGACGAGGTTGTCGACCATCAGCTCGAGGCCACCCGACATGTGCGGAACCTGGGTCGTGGCCACGAGCACGTCCATGGTGTCGAGTCTCGCGGATCGGTGACGACCGGCCGGCACGGCCCGACAGCGGGTCCCGTCGGTGGCGGGGGAGCGGCCGCGCAGCCCGGTAGCTTGGCCCCTCGTGTCCGACCGCCGCATCGCTCTCGTCCCGCCCCGGTACGGCCCCGACGTGATCGGGGGCGCTGAGGCGTCGTTCCGGGAGGTCGCGGCCGGACTCGCTTCGCGGGGCTGGGAGGTCGACGTGTACACGACGTGCGCGATCGACCACTTCACCTGGGCGAACCACTACCCGGCGGGTGACAGCCACGACGGCGACGTACGGGTGCGGCGCTACCCGGTGGTCAACGACACCTCCGGCGCGGATCGGGCGCTCGTGGACGCGATGGTCGCCCGCGGCGAGATGCCGACGCTGCCCGAACAGGAACGGTGGATGAACGACGGGCTCCGCTCGCCGGAGCTGTTCCACGCCCTGATCGACGAGTCGGACCGGTACCGGGCGGTCGTCGTCACGCCCTACCTGTTCTGGACGTCGTTCGCTGCGGCGGCAGTCGCCCCCGAGAGGACGATCGTGCGACCTTGCCTGCACGACGAACCGCAGGCCCGTTTCGAGCTGTTCTCGCCGATGCTCGAAGGGTCGGCACGCCTGTGGCTCAACACCGAACCGGAGCGGGATCTGCTCGATTCGCTGTTTCCGGGACATGCCCCGGGCGACGTCGTCGGCGAGGGCGTGACGATCCCGAAGGAGGCGGACCCGGCCGGGTTCCGTGCCCGGCACGGACTCGGCGAACGGCGCTTCGTCCTCTACGCGGGTCGGCGCGAAGGGGCGAAGGGCTGGGAGCGCCTGCTCGACACGTTCTCCGCAACGGTCCGCAAGGGCAACCTGGATCTGGCGCTCGTGACGATCGGCGTGGGCGACGTGCACATCCCCGCGGACGTCGCCGACTCGGTCTTCGACCTGGGCCGTGTGGACGACCGTGAACGCGACGACGCATTCGCGGCGGCGTCGGGCTACCTGCAACCTTCGGCCCTGGAGTCCTTCTCCCGGACGATCATGGAGGCCTGGCTGACCGGGACCCTCGTCATCGCCAACGCCGCGAGCGAGGTCGTCGCCTGGCACTGCGAACGCTCCGGGGCGGGTCTGCTCTACGACGACGACAACGAACTCGAACAGTGCCTGCGTTTCCTCGCCGAGGCACCGGAGGCGGCGGCGACGTTGGCGGCACCGGGCCGGGACTACGTGCTCGACAACTACACGTGGGAAGCGACGCTCGACCGGATGGAAGCGAGCCTGGAGCAGATGCCGTGAGCTCCGAACGGATCCTCGTCGTGTCGCCGTACCCACCGATCCGCGACGGCATCGGTTCCTACGCGGTGCAGCAGGTGCGGGCTCTGCGCCGGGCCGGCAACCACGTCGAGGTGTGCTCGCCGGAACCGTCCGCAGCCCACCACCACCTCGACACGCGTGGCCCGAAGGGCGCCTTGGCGCTCGGTCGCCTCGCCCGCCGGTTCGACCGGACGATCCTGCACTTCCACCCGGACTTCTTCTACGAGATCCCCGCCACGCCGACATCCAGGCTCACCACCGGTACGGCCCTGGCGTTGGCGCTGCGCACGGCGGGCAACGTCACGATCGTCCTCCACGAGGTCGACCACCGTTGGGCCGCACCGACGGACCCGTCAGCGAAGGCGACCCGCGCTGTGTTCCGTGCCGCGGCGGAGGTCGCGGTCCACGTGCCCGAACACCGGCGGATGATGGTCGAGGAGTTCGGCGTCCCGGCCGAACGGGTCACGCTCGTGGACCACGGCGGTGACTTCGTGGCCCGTGTGCCCGACGACCGTGCGGAGGCGCGTCGCATCCTCGGTCTGCCTGCTGACGGTCACGTGTTCCTCTGCATCGGTTTCGTGCAACCCCACAAGGGTTTCGACCGTGCGGTCGCTGCGTTCGGTGATCTCGGATCGGCGGGGGCGTCGCTGTACGTCGTCGGTTCGGTGCGCGTGGACGATCCACTCACGGCGGACCACGTCGCGGAACTGGAACGCCTCGCCGCCCGCACACCCGGCGCCCATCTGCGTCTCAGCTACGTGAGCGATGACCGCTTCGACCGATGGATCGTCGCCGCGGACACGGTGGTACTGCCGTATCGGGAGATCTGGTCCTCATCGGTGGCCGAACGCGCCCGGCTGTACGGCCGTCCGGTCATCGCGTCACGGGTCGGCGGGCTCGCGGACCAGTTGGCCGACGCTCCCGGAATCCAGTTGGTGGACGACAACGTCGCCCTGGCGCTGGCAATGCGCCGGGCTGTGTCCGGTGCAGCTTCGGGCAGCCCGGCGGACGGGTCGACCGAACGGGCGAGCGCGGCCTGGAGCTTCGCGGACGGTGTGGATCGTGAGTCCGTGCAGGCCGAGGTTCGGCGGCGTGCCGGAACCGGCAGCGCCAGTCGGGCGGCCCGGCGCGCGACGTCGGCCGCGGGAACGGGTTCTGCCTCCAGTCCATTGCGGAGGGTGCCGACACTCTCCTTGCCGCCGGCCGCGTCTGCCCGGCCGGGCGTGTCGACGGTCAAGAAGTTGATCCGCCGAGTGATCGGCTGGGAACTCGATCCGATCCGCGAGCAGGTCTCACGGATCCAGAGGGCGACGGTCGAGTCAGTGGATGTCCTCGACGCCAGAGTGGATGAACTCGAGGACCCCTGATCGATCCGCTCCCGACTTCTTTGTCTCAAGTGATTGACACATAACCGGACCGCTCCTATTGTCTCACATAGTTGAGACATTGATTGGAGCACCGTGAACTTCACGCAACCAGGATGGTCATTTGCGGATCTGCTGCTCGTGACGCTGTCTGCCCTCGTAGGAGGGACCTTCGTCGTCGGGATCCTCAGCCGAGGCGTGCACCGCGCGGAGCTTGCTCCGGTGTGGGCCCGGTCCCACGGAATCGACCTGGACGACCGGACAGCACCGTTCGCCCGTTGGTACTGCACCCTCGCAACCGTGACCCGCGTCGCGGGCGGCGTCGGCGGGTTCTACGTCGGTTCGATGTTCGACCGGGCTTTCGGCGTCGACAGTTCGGCAGGCTTCGGTTTCTGGGCCTGGGTCATCTCGGGCTGGGTGCTCGGCGCGGCGTGGGCCGAGCAGCGCCTTCCAAGGCCCGGTGAACGCGGCGCTGCCACGGTCCTGCCACGCAGCACCACCGACTACATCCCCCGCGGACTGGCGATCGCTCCGTTCGCCGCCGTGGCAGTGACCGTCGCTGTCGCCGTCGTCGCCCTCGTGGCGCCCGTGCGGCCGACCCCCGGGGCACTCCAGCTGCCCGCCACCCCTCTGACCTTCATCGTCGGTGCCGTCGTGTCGGTGATGTTGTGCCTGCTCGTCGTAGCGTTGCGCCGTCGGGTCGTCGGACGGCCACAACCGTTGATGGAAACTGATCTGCTCGCGGTGGACGATGCGGTTCGCGCCTCGACGATCCACCACATCAGTGGAGCGGGAGCCGCCGCCATCGTCTGTATCACCGGCCAACTGATCATGCTCCAGACCGCGGCGACGAAGGGCCTGCCGCTTGGTGTCAGAGGCTGGTTGCCGGCGCTGCCTCTCGTGATCGTCCTGTTCCTCTGGCGGTTCTGGTCATTCCGTCCGTGGCGGGTAGCGCGCACCTTGACCCGCTCGGGGGTTCGATGATCATCCGGATCGACCCGTCGGGTGCGCCGCCCTACGTTCAGATACGCGACCAGTTGCGGGACATGATCCACGCCGGAATGCTGCCGGTGGGCAGTCGTCTTCCGTCGATCCGGCACCTAGCCAAGGATCTCGGCGTAGCGATCAACACCGTCGGCCGGGCGTACCAGGAACTGGAGGCGAGCGGCCTCGTGGCCGCCGCGGGCCGCCGGGGAACGGTCGTCAACGCGATGCCCCACGACGAGCCGATCGAGGCCTCGGTGCTTGCCGAGAGCGCGGAACGCCTGGCCCTGGAAGCGAGCCATCGCGGGCTCGGCGTCGAAGCAGCAGTGGAACAACTGAGGGTCGCCTTCAGGCGACTGAACCTGGAGGGAAAATGACCGTCGAAGCGAAAGCAACAATGCCCGCCGGCCGGCTGCGAGGGAGTGCGCCGGTCCTGGCGTTCGTCCTGATCGTCACCGTCGTCTTCGTGGGGCTGCGGGCGTTGGGCATGTCGGGAGTGGCGAACCCGAGGTTGAGCGCCAGCGGCGGCACCATCGAGGTTGGTGGCATCACCTATCAACAGGTCGACCTGCGCAACGACGCTCCCACCGACGTGACGATCGACGGCATGCGCGTCGGGGGCGAAGTCGGCAGTCCGTGGCCGACGGTCATGGAGACCGAAGACGACCTCTGCAACGTTCGAACTCTGACTCCCTACAAGCCACGCCGACTGCACCCCGATGAGTCGATGACGCTCTTCGTTCGCGTTGACGGCGGGCCCCAAGACGTCTCGTCGGAGAACGGAGATGGCCCCGCAGAGACCCCGGACTCCACGGACGAGGCACGGGACGTGGAGGTGCGCACTCGCACCGGTTCCCGTCTCGTGCGTGTCGAGCGATTCGAGCCGCTCGCGAGTTCCGGTGTCGACTGTGGAGTCTCTCCCTGACAGGGATCATCGGTCATTGATAGGCCTCCAGTCGTCGGAGTGGTGACGCGCAGGCTCTGAACCTGGGGGCGAGTAGGCCGCGTTCAAGCGATGACAGCTTGAACCGGGAGGACGGCTGGTCTGTTTGGGGAGCATTAGCCGGTCCAAATGGGGAGCTGCCGATCGCCGCCCTCTAGTCGGATCGCAGCTTCACCTGACCGCTGACGTGCAGCGTGTCGCCGAGTTTGACCAACACGCGAGACACAGCCGATCCGGTTGCTGGAGTGGACTTCCCCCTACGAGTTCTGAGAGCTAGGGATCGAGCGGGTTCGCGACGTATATGCCGTGGCGCTCTGCGGCGTTGCACAGTTCGGTGTCGGCACTTGACATGACGGTGGCCTCCACCGCAAGCGCGGCTGCGAGGTGGACGGCGTCGTAGCCGCGCAGGCCGTCGTCCTCGGCCAGGTTCGCGGCGTCCATGAGCAAATCCTCGGTGACCTCGACGATGGCGAGCTCGTCGAGGAGGGCCGCGAACTCGTCGCGTGCACGTCGGTGTTGGCTGACGCTGAGCCGTCGCCCGCGCTGGGCTGCGGCGAGCGCAGCGCGTCCTTCGACCACGATGAGCGCGACCGACACCAGCACATCTGCTGTGTCCCAGATCAGACCGGCTCGATCGGATCCATCCTCCTCGACCAGCAACTTGAGCAACGTGGAGGTGTCGATGTAGGTGATCACCGCCGTTGTTCGGCGACCAGTTCGCTCACCGGCCCACGGGGTTCGATCCTGCGAACAGGGCGGCGCCGCGACGTGCTCCTGGGCGGGCGGACGACTCCGGAAGCGACCAGTGCAGCCAGCCGATCATCGGAGCGGTCCAGTGCCGAGATCCTTGCCACCGGTCGCCCGCGTTCGGTGACGATCACCTCCTCACCTTGTTGGACGCGATCCAGATACCGACTGAGCTGGTTCTTCAGGTCTCTCACGCCGACCTCGACCCGAGACGTAGCTACATTCATGGGCATAGTGTAGCTACATCGTCCGGTGCTGAACGGAGCGTCGTGCCATGTCGGCACCAACCTGAGCGCGAGTTCGAAGCGTTGGACGTGCAATCCACGTTGCGGGCGCGTATGCCCGGCTGCAGAGGTCGACTCGGACCGGTCGGCTCAGGTTGCGACTGGCTCGGGGGGTTCGGGTACCTCGCCGTGGAAGAAGTGCACGACCTTCGGCTGTAGTGCCACCCGACCTCGCTGAGCACCGGGCTGCATCACCTCGAAGCGCACCGACGCGTCGCTTCGGTCGTACACCGTGCCGCCGGCCCGGCTCGTGATCGCGAGCGACAGGTCGTAGCTGCCGTCTAGGAGCGGGACGTCGGGGAAGTCGAAGCACACAGCACCCACCCCGTCCAGATCGACGATCGGTTGGCCGAGGATCTGCGTGTCGGTACCGAAGACGATCTCGCCCTTCTGGTCGAGGATGTCGAACGTGACGGCCACGTCGTCGATCTTGTTCGGGGCCACGTAGTCGACCCGCAGGCGCATCGGCTGGTTGGGGAGCAGGAAACGGGCCGTCGGATCGGGGAACTCGACGGACACCTTCGTGATCGTCACCGGCTTGTCCAGGTCGACCTCCGGCACCGAGGCCGAAGGCGGACCGGACCACTGCACCTGCGGCTCGGCGGTCGCCTTGGCCTCCCCGCTGAGCATCTGGTCCTCGACGAGCGCGATGCCCCGGCTGGCCAAGGTCTCACGGAACGCCCGGATCGCCTCGCCCGGTTCGTTCAACTCCACGAGCTTGCCGTGATCGAGCACCGCTGCGCGGCTCGCCAGTTGGCGGACCATCTCGGTGGCGTGCGTGACGAGGAGGATCGTCCGCCCGTCGTCCTGGAGACGGCGCACACGTTCGATGCACTTGCGTTGGAACGCCTCGTCACCGACCGACAGCACCTCGTCGACGAGCAGGATCTCAGGCTCGACGTTGATCGCCACCGCGAAACCGAGCCGTGCGTACATTCCGGACGAGTAGTGCTTGACCTGGTTGTCGATGAAGTCGTGCAGCTCGGCGAAGTCGACGATGTCGTCGAAGATCGACTCGATCTGACGGTGGCTGAAACCGAGGATCGAGCCGTTCAGGAAGATGTTCTC
>JAGQSN010000398.1 GCA_020439555.1 Acidimicrobiales bacterium
GCCGACGACTACTTCATCAGCCGCAAGCTGTACCCGAACGTCGACTTCTACTCCGGCCTGATCTACCAGGCCATGGGCTTCCCGACGGACATGTTCACGGTGCTGTTCGCTATCCCGCGGACCGCCGGCTGGCTGGCGCACTGGAAGGAGCTTCTGGAGCAGAACCAGAAGATCGCCCGCCCGCGTCAGCTCTACACGGGGACGCCCAGCCGCGACTACGTCGTCATCGGCGACCGCTGATCCTCGGGGGCGACGCTGGCACTGCCGCCTCCACCGCCGCGCGACCCGCAACCTGATCCTTGGGCGCGACCTGCTGAGGGCGCGTTCCCGCCCCCGGTGGGATCGGGCGCGCCCGTGCCGCCGCCTCCGCCCGCCGAGGTGTCGTGGGGAGGCGGCCCCGGATGGTCGCAGGGGGTCGTGGCCGGAACCGAGGGGATCGCGAAGGCCCGATCGGGACCGGCGGCCACCACCGAGGACAGGGTCTCCGCCCGGCTCGTCGACCTGGTCGTCGAACTCGTCGTCGGCGTCGCGCTCGTCGCCCTGCTGCCGCTCGGGGAGCGCCCGGTCGCTGCGGTGGCGCTCCTGTGGTGCCTCGCTACGGCCTACGAGGCCGCAGCGGTCGTGATGTTCGGTGCGACGCTCGGCAAGCGGACGAGGAACCTGCGCGTGCTGGCGCTCGACACGGCCGCCGAGGCGGTCCCTGCGGACCAGGCTCTCGCGAGGGCCGCGGCAGCGGCGTCAGCGACGTTCGGACCGCTCACCTGTGTGGCGGTTGCGATGACGAACGTGGCGCCCGTGCTTTTCGTCATCGGCGCAGGGTGGGCCGTCGCCGTCACGGCGTCGACTCTGCTCGATCCGCTGGGTCGAGGCCCGGCGGACCGGGTCGCGTCGACCATCGTCGTACCGACCGACGTTGCCCCACCGATCCGCAGCCGAGACCTCGCCGGGTACGCGGACGGGGTACGTCCACCACGCATGTGCCATCTCGGACGCGTCGGAGATCTCGACGTCCGCACCAGGGCACGGTTCCGCCGACTGAACGACGCCCCGCTTCTCGTCGTCGTTGTGGTACTCCTCGTCCTGGCGTCGACGGTTCCCGTCGCTAGGGGTCTCCTGATCGCCGCTTCGATGCTGGTCTGGCTGGTCGCGTTCGTCGTCGACGAGACCCGCCGGGTGACCGGCAGCGGGACCTTCGGGCACCGTCTCGCAGGCCTGGTCGTCCTGGATCGTTCGACCGGAGCACGACCGACCACCGGGCGAAGCGCGCTGCGCGCAGTCACTCTCGGACTGTTGCTCTACGTTCCCGTGTTCTGGCCACTGCTCGGGTTGTCGATGATCATGATGCGATCCAACGAGGAAGGCCGCGGGCTGCACGACCGCGTCGCCCGGACAGTGGTGGTGGCGGACCCGGGGCTCTCACCCGAGACCCAGCGACGTATGGCGATGCGCGTCCGCCTCGGACGGGTGAGCTGACGTGGCCCTCCCCCTCCGCGACGATCTTCCGACCCGGCGCGTCTCGTGGGTGACCATGGTGCTGATCGGACTCAACGCGTTCGTGTTCCTGGTGCTGCAACCGCCGACCTTCCAGTCCCCGTTCCAACCCGGCATCTCCTCCGCCCGGGACCGTATCGACGCCGTAGCCGAGCAGGAGACCTTCACCATGCGGTGGAGCACCGTTCCGTGCGAGGTGATGGCAGGACAGCCGCTGGCATCAGCGCCTGACGGGTGCGAGAAGCCGCCGAGCCGCCACATCTCGGAGGACAAGCCGGTCTACCTGTCCTTGCTCACGGCCATGTTCCTGCACGGCAGCGTCGTCCACCTTGTCGGGAACCTGGTCTTCCTCTGGGTGTTCGGCAACAACGTGGAGGACCGACTGGGCCGGTTCTGGTTCCTGGTCGTGTACCTGGTGGGCGGCCTCGCCGGGTTTCTCACCTTCGTGTTGGCCCACCAGCACGCTTCCAGTCCACTGCTCGGAGCCTCGGGCGCTGTCGCGGCGGTCATGGGCGCCTACCTGGTCCTGTACCCGCGGGCGCGCGTGCTCACCGCTGTCGCGACCGCGGCGGCACAGGTCGTCTACCTCCCGGCCGTCGCCGTGCTGGGCCTGTTCTTCGTCACCCAGTTCTTCACGTCCGGTGACCAGATCGCCTGGGAGGCGCATGCCGGTGGGATGGCAGCGGGTGCACTGCTCGCCCTGGCGATCGGACTGTTGCCGTCGGTCCGGCGCCGTGCACGCACCGACGTGGACCTCGGTCTGCGCAGAGCAGCTCCCACAGCGTTCTGAACCGTTCCGCTCGACCGGGATCGTCGCTCAGACGTCGATGAGGACCTTGCCGACGTTCGCGTTGGTCTCCAGGTAACGGTGAGCCTCGGCGATGTCGACGACGTCGAAGCGCCGGTCGATGACGGGGTGGATCGCACCGGCGGCGATCGCCGGCAGGACGGCTGCGGCGAACCTGCGGGTCGCGTCGATCTTCTGTTCCAGCGGACGCGCCCGGAGAACGGTTCCGACGAGCTTCGCCCGCTTCGTCAACAACAGACCGAGGTCCACGTCCGCCTTCGCGCCGCCCATCACCCCCACCTGGACGACGCTTCCACCCGTCCGCAAGGCCCGGACGTTGCGCCCGAGATAGTCGCCGCCCACGACGTCTAGCACGACGTCCACGCCGACACCTTCGGTGACCTCCCGGCAGGCATCGACGAAGTCCTCGGCGCCGTAGTCGACCACCCGATCCGCGCCGAGCGCCTCCACCGAGGCGACCTTGCCGACCGACGTCGTGGTGACGACCCTCGCTCCCATGGCCCTCACGATCTGGATCGCCATCGAACCGACTCCCGACGCACCGGCGTGGACGAGCGCCCAGCCGCCCGCGGTCAGGCCACCCTGGACGACGAGGGCGTCGTGTGCGGTGATCCCCACCTCCGGGATCGCTGCGGCGTCGGCCACCTCCACGGCCGCCGGAATGGCCATCAACTGGCGTTCGGGAACCGTGATCCTCTCCGCATAGGCGCCGCCGGAGACGATCGCCATCACCTCGTCGCCCGGCTTCCATTCGGTGACGCGGTCCCCGACGACCGAAACCCGTCCGGACAGCTCCATGCCCGGGATCTCATGGGGTCTCGGCGCGCCGGGCTCCGGGTACAGACCTCGGCGCTGAAGGAGATCGGCCCGGTTCAGGGCCGTCGCGACGACGTCGACCAACACCTCCTCCGGTCCGGGAACGGGGTCCGGAACTTCGGTGACGGTGAGGACGTCGGGTGATCCGTAGGAGGTGAGGACGACGGCACGCATGTCCGCAGGCTAGGTAGGCGACGGAGACCAAGCCCGATCCGAACCGCTTCCGTCAGAGCCTCCTGACCGGCGGGCGCGTGTCGGGCAGGTGGTGTGCGAGCAGGACCCGGATGTCGGTGATGCGGGCGGATCCTTCCGCGACGATCACCGGGTTCAGACGGATGCGGACGATCTCGGGGATCGCGTCCGCGAGGCCGGCCAGCCGAACGAGTACGTCACGCAGCGCCGCTCTACCTTCCGGGTCGGACTCGTCGATCAGCGAACCCACGGCGGACTCGTCGATCAACAGGTCGGCGTCGCGATCGGTCACCGGGAACAGCCGAACGGACTGGTCCCCGACCCGTTCGGCGAGCGCGCCGCCCACTCCGAGCGTCACCAGATCACCGACCACGGGCGTGCGGGCGATTCCGATGCGACACTCGATCCCTTCGGGGACCATCGCCTGCACGATCGCTGGGAACATGCCCTCGCCGAGGACCTGTTCCATTCGGCCGAACGCCGCACGGACCTCCTCGTCGCCGTGCACGTCCAGCGCCACTCCCCCGGCTTCGGTCTTACTGAGCCGTTCCAGGCCACCGGCCTTGAGGGCCACCGGGTAGCCGATCCGTCGTGCTGCAACGACCGCGCCATCCGCGTCCTGCACCACTTCCTGTCGGACCGAATCGAGCCCGACCGCAGCGAGGAGTTCGTCGGACTCGACGACGCCGAGGATGCGACGGCCCTGGTCGTCGAGGTTCTGCGAATCCTCCAACCAGGTCTGCACCTTGCGCTTCGCCGCAGCTATCGCGTCCTCGGCGGGGACGAACGCCTCCCCCACCTCTGCTCGCCGCCAGTTGGCGTAGCGCGTGACCCGGCCGAGGGCCATCGCCGCCTCCTCAGGGAACGGGAACTCTGGTACCCGTACCCTCTCGTCGGCCAGGAGTCCGACGTTGCGGTTACCGAGGAGACAGGCGACGGTCGTGACCGCATCAGGACGTGTCGCAACCTCCCTCAAAGCCGCCGCGACCCGCTTGTAGTGGGTGCGGAGACCTGGCGCGTAGACGACGAGCACCGAGTCGACGTCCGGGTCCGCGTAGAGCTCGGCGACCTGCTCGGCGAACCTGTCCGCGGAAGCGTCGTTGCTCAGGTTGATCGGCCGGGCTGGTTCGAGGTCCCACGCACGCAGGGCATCCACGGCGAGCCAGGCGGGGCCCCACGCGTTCGTGACGACGGCGACCCGACGACCGGCCGGGAGGGGCTGGTTGGCGAGCACCCCGGCGGTGTGGAACATCTGGGTCAGGTTCTCGACGCGCACGATGCCGGTCTGTTCGAGCAGCGCTGCGACGGTCGCCTCGTCACCGACGAGATCGTCCTCGCCGTGCCAGTGGTCCGCCCGTTCACCGCCGACCTTGACCGCCACCACCGGTTTCACCCGCGACAACGCTCGGGCGATCCGGGAGAACTTCGACGGGTTGCCGAACGACTCCAGGTACAGCATGGCGACGTCGGTTCCGGGGTCGTCGAGCCAGTAGCGGAGCAGGTCGTTGCCCGACACGTCGGCCTTGTTGCCGACCGCGACGAAGGACGACAGCCCGAGACCGAGTTGTGTCGCGCCTTCGATGATCGCTGCGCCGATCACGCCCGACTGGGCCATCAGACCGATGCGACCCGGGACCGGGTTCACGCCGACGAAGGTGGCGTGCAGCCCGACTAGCGGATCGGTGTTGATCACCCCGAGGGCGTTGGGGCCGACGAGGCGCATGCCGTGCCGGCGGGCGTAACGGACCAGCTCCTCCTCGGCAGCTTCGCCCGCTTCGTCCCGCTCCGCGAACCCTTCGGACATGACCAACACAGATCAAGTTGAC
>JAGQSN010000049.1:0-1125 GCA_020439555.1 Acidimicrobiales bacterium
CTGAGCGCCGCCGCCCGCAACGTCAACTGGCTGGTCGAGAACTTCGTCGACCGTGTGCCGGGAGTGACCGAGGCCGTCGTCGTTTCGGCCGACGGGCTTCCGATGGCTCTGTCCCGCGGCCTGGACCCGGACGCCGGTGACCGTTTCGCTGCAGTCGCTTCCGGCCTCATCGGCCTCGCGTACGGCGCCGCCGGCCGCTTCGGTGGCGGGGCCGTGACCCAGATCGTCATCGAGATGGAGCGCGCGTTCCTCTTCGTAACGGGCATCAGCGACGGCTCCTGCCTGGCCGTCGTCGCCGACGGTCAGTGCGACGTCGGCCTCGTGGGATACGAGATGGCGGTACTGGTCGAACGCGCAGGCCAGGTCCTGACCCCGGAACTTCGTGCAGAGTTGCAGGGTGCCCTGCCACGATGATGGCGGCCGTTGTGTACGGGAGGTGTTCTGATGAGCTCGTTGGGTGATTCGGGAGACGGACTCAGGGTCCGCCCCTACGCGATCACGGGTGGACGAACGCGCTCGCGGACCGAACTCGAGGTCGAGACGATCGTCTTCCGCACACCGCTCGGCGAGGAACAAGGGACCAAGCTCCCACTCGAGCGCGGTCAGATCATCGCCTTGCTGTCCTCCCCCCAATCGACGGCCGAGATCTCGGCACGACTCCACCTTCCCCTCGGTGTCGCCAGAGTGATCCTCGGCGACCTGATCGACGACGGCTACGTCGCCGTCAACAACCGCTCGGCCACGGGCCGTCCAGATCTCCGACTGCTTGAAAGGGTCCTCGATGGTCTCCAAGCCCTTTGACTCCACAACCGATGTCGTCGACGCCGACGCCGGGACCGGCGGACCGGCTCCCATGCCGGTCAAGATCGTCGTCGCGGGCGGCTTCGCCGTCGGCAAGACGACCTTCGTCGGCTCGATCTCGGAGATCGAACCCCTGACCACCGAGGCTGCGCTCACCAAGGTGAGCGAAGGGGTGGACGACACCTCGAAGGTCGCGACCAAGACGACGACCACCGTGGCGATGGACTTCGGGCGCATCACGCTCGGATCCGATCTGATCCTCTATCTGTTCGGCACTCCGGGCCAGGACCGCTTCTGGTTCATGTGGGACGACCTCGTGCGGGG